>JBBTBY010000013.1:0-48443 GCA_038043445.1 Spirochaetota bacterium | reverse complement strand
GGTCGAACGGCGCGATTATTTCGGCGCGAAATGGCTTCTCGGCGACGCGAAAAAGCTCTGCCCGCGGAAACTGGATGCGTACGAGATACTGGAAAAGCGTATCGCTCGTGAAGAACGTGCGGCCGAGAATTTCCGTATTGCCCTGTCATCGGTCGAGACCCGCAATTATACCAATGCGCAGAAACTCCTTGTCGATGCAAAACGCCTTCATCCTTTGGATATACCGAAGTTCGCGGAACTCGAGAACCGCATCACAAGCGAGCTCAGGGCGGCGGAGAAATATGCGGCAGCCGAAAGCTTCATCAAACGGGATGTGTACGACCGTGCACGAATGCTCATCGGCGAGGCGCAATTCCTTTCGACGCGGGACAGATCGCGCGGTGATGAGCTTACGCGGCGCATCGACAACGAGATCCGTGCGGCGGTATGCTACCGCGATGCCAGGGAACTTGTCGGACAGAAGAAATACTGGGATGCACGGACGAAACTTTCGGAGGCGCGCGCGCTCGGGGTGAATAACACCGCATCGTATGAAGCGCTCGAAAAACGCATCGCTCTTGAGGAGGGCGTCGGCGATAAGCTTCGCCAGGTCGAATCACTCGTTGCGAACAATGAATTCGCGAAGGCGAAGACGATAATCGCCGAGGCGCGTGCCGTTCGTACCGGCGCTGCCGACCGCGCATCGTTCTCAGCAATGGAGGCAAAGGTGCTTTCCCGTGAGCGCGCGTATACCGCGGAGCGCAGGGTGCTCTCATACATCAATGCGCACTCCTATGCGGATGCACGCGCACTCTTGTCCGAGATACGGCAGACACGAACGCTCGATACGAATACGACAGCGCTGCTTTACGGACGGCTCACCAATGAGGAACGCGCGTGGTCGGTGTTCCGGCCGTCCTATCTCCTTGTCGATGCGCGCAGGTATGAAAAGGCACGTACGGCGATGAACACCGTTGTACGCGTATCGGATGCCGACAGCCGCCGATTCGATGAGCTCACCCGCCGCATCTCGGATGAACTTCGCGCCGACGACCTCTATCGCGACGCGATACGGCTCCTGTCCAACCGGTCGTTCGCGGACGCGCGTCGTACGATGGCCGAAGCACGAACGCTCAATCCCCGGGAGGGATGGCGCTTTTCCGCTCTTGTCACGGTCATCGATGCGGACGAACGGTTCGATGCGAAGTATCGTGAGGCTCTCGCATTCGTCGACGGGGAAAAGTATGACGATGCCGATGCCGTTCTCGCAGGGCTCATCAAGGCGAACCCGAAGGATATGGTACGCTATCGCTCGCTCTCGGCGCGCATCGGCAATGAACGCTCGGCGGCGGCGAAATACGAGCGCTCGCGTTCGCTCATCGATGATCGCGCCTATGAGAAAGCACGCACGCTCCTTGTCGAAGCACGCACGCTCCATGCGGACAAGGCGTATCGCTGTGATATGCTCGAGCGCAGGATCAATGATGAGATCGCAGGTACGGCGGCGTACTATCGCGCCGTTGACGCGGTATCCAACCGCGGTTTCTGGTCGGCAAAATGGTCGCTTGCCGACGCGCGAAAGCTCAATCCGCGCGATGAAAAGAAATACAATGTGCTCCTGCAGCGCATTACGCTCGGGGAAAAGGCGGATGAGGCCGCGCGAAAAGCGGAACAGGCCATCTATGAGAGACGATATGCGGAAGGGTACAAACTGCTCAGGGAAGCGCGCGGCATCGATGCCAACGAACGTCGTTATTCCGAGATAGAAAACCGTATCCCCCCCGCCGAACTGGCAAAGCTCAAGCCGAAGGCCCGCGCGAAATGACGTTCGATTGACAAGCGTTCATGCCGTCCGTATAATGACTTCATGCTCCCCTCGTGCTATCACATCCCCGCTCAAGCGCAGAGCAAACGCGACTGGGCATCGCTCATCGAAGCGCGCGGGAACGTCTTTTCCTTCCGACAGAACGCCCCTGTCGAGATGTACCCCTACTATGTGTCTTACGATGGCCCGCGAACGATAGCGCCGCATTTCCACGGCTTCCTTGAGATAGAGCTCGTGCTCTCGGGCACATCCATCGTTCATATCGGCGGCAGGGAACACCGCGCACGCACCGGCGACCTCTTCTTCCTGAACGATCTCGAAGAGCACCGCGAGATCATCACCGCAGCGCGCATGGAAAAGCTCATCATCGGTTTTCTGCCGAAGGTCATCGATGATGCACTCACCGGCAGTACCGCGGACGACCTCCTCGGGGCGTTCCTTCTCGCACGGCCGTTCTCGGTGAAGGCGGGCATCGTGCATTTCCCGGACGATGCCCTTGCACGCATCACGAACGCGTGGCTTTCGCTCATCCACGAATTCTCCGCCGCACGGCATGACCGCATCTTTCACCTTTCAACGCAGTTCCGTTCGCTCCTGTCGCTCATCATTAGTACCGCCGGTCTTGCAGCAAAGAGCGAATCGCCCATGGCCCCCGTGTTCGATTATCTCGCCGCGCATATCGCCGAACCGACCAATGTCGCGAAGGCCATCACCTATTCGGGATTGAGCAAGAGCCATTTCTATCGGCTTTTCCAGCGTGCGTCAGGGATGCCGGTGACGGCCTATGTCAATCAGGTGCGCGTTGAAAAGGCGAAACGTCTTCTCTCTGCGACGACACTGCCGATACCGCGTATCGCCGCCGAGCTCGGATTCACGGATGCCGCCTACTTTCACCGCGTGTTCAAACGCATCGCCGGTATGACGCCGGAAGCGCTGCGTCGAGCGGAAGCGATACGCCGATCGGCTGCGACACCTATGCCATGACGCCGGGAACTATACGCCCACTGCCACGTCTAACGATGACCGGAGCGTGATCAATTGCGCCCGAACGATCATCAGGAGGATCTCTATGAAACGTATGCTTCTCTGCCTGCTCGCCGGTGTATTGGCGGGAACGCTCTTTGCCGCGGACACGAAAAAAGACGAGACATCGGGTACCGCAGACAAGAAAAAGACCGAAAAATCCGAAAGCGGTGAACACAAGCGTCCCGACATGCAGACGCTCACCGGCATGGCCGAAATGCTCAAGCAGACGCTCACGCTCACCGATGAGCAGTATAAGAAGGTGAAGGATCTCGCCGAAAAAGGCCAAAAGGAATTGGACGCCAAGAGCGAGGAGCTCAAAAAGTTCGTCGAGCCGCTCGAAGCCGAACGCGCGAAAGACGCCCCCGATATGGCGAAAGTGAAGGACGGCATGGAAAAACGGGCGAAAATGGCATCAGAGATCGAGTTTCTGCGCTTCAAATTCAATGTCGACTGCAAGCCGATACTCACGGCCGAGCAGGTGGAAAAATGGAAAGAAATGCGTAAGAAACTGGAAGAGCGCATGAAAAGCGCCCGCGAAAAACATAAAGAGAAATAATTCGACACCCTTGGTCCGCCGTTCGCCCTTTCCGGCGGCATTCCGATAATTCCCGGGATAACGAAGCATGGCTTTCGTTATCCCGTTTTTTATGCTCGGCGGAGGGGACGATAGTACACTGCAATGGGAAACGGCTACCCGCCACAATCCTGAATTCCATGGTATACTGATGTCATGAGAATGCATGTACTTTTCATCCTTGCTGCTATCTGCGTAAGCGCCGCCGGCATCGAGGAATCCGGTTTTCGCATGGACTGGACAGGCAATGCCGGATTCTCCGTCGCCCAGAGTAATACTGTCATTATCGCCAATTCACTCCTTCTCTGTATGGAACCGCCTTGGAAAAGCCACTGGTATTACGGTGCGAAACATGCCCCGCTCGTCACTCGCTCGGAACATGGGCTTACCGTCGCCACCGACCCGGCGAAGCCATCGCCATTCGCCGTCGAATACCATCGCATCACGGCGGCATCTCCCGATACGTTCGCGATAGCGGTGCGCGGCATTCTCACGGAGAACGTAAGCGCCTTCGTTACGCATGTCGTTGCGAACATACCCGAAGCGGTGATGAGCGGAGCGAAGATGGCATTCGACGCAAAGACCATCGATCTGGCGGCATATTATGCAGGAACCATGCCCGATTCTCCTCCATGGAGCGTCTGCGAGATACGCTCACCGAAGTGTGACATTACCGTCACCGTCAAGAAGGGCAGTAAGCTCATCATGCAGGACAGGCGCGAAAAGCCCTATCTCGGCGCGAAGGGTTTCATCATCATGGAGCAGAAAGCGGTAACGCTCTCGCAGAACGATGTGTACGAGCAGGAAGTATCGTTCACCGTACGTCAGAAAAGCACTATGGCCGCTGCGGCAGCTTCGGAGATACCGCCGGCCGTGCTCAGGACGAAAGTCTTTTTCGGTACCGCTGATGAACGCCCGCTTGAGGATATCGTACGGGCGGAATCGGCGTACGGCGGGAAATTCAGCTGGGACGATTACCGTACGCTCCTTGCCGAGATAACGAAACCGCAGTACCGCGTGCTCACCGTGCGCGATCTCGTTACGGATACAACAAAGGATACAGTCGTCATCGGCATGCGCCACGATATCGACAGCCATCCCGAAAAAGCGCTTGCGATGGCGAAGCTCGAGCATGAAGCGGGCATACGGTCGACATACTACATCCTTCACTCGGCAACATATTACGGCGATGTGAAGAACGGCATCATCGCCCCGAACGCGGCGATACGCGCGCTCGCGAAAAAGCTCTCGGATAAGGGATTTGAGATAGGCATACATACCGATCTTTTCAGCATGATGTGGAAATATCAGTTCGACCCCGTTGCGTTCATGAAAGAAGAGATAGAGCGATACCGCACGCTCGGCATCACCGTTACGGGAGCGGCGGCGCACGGCGACGGCACCGTCATCGGTATGGGACTCAACAATATGTGGATGTTCTCCGAGTTCGGGAAGAAGGGACATATCGTGACGAACGGCGTCTCCTATCCGTACGGCATGCATTCCACCGCCGACTACGGACTTTCGTATGAGGCATACCTTATCAAGCGCGATGTGTCGACCGGCGATATCGACGGGCGTTTCAAGGACAAAAGTGTCGCCGATCTTGCCGCATACCTCGCGTCGCTCACACGGGGCACACGGGTCATTATTCTTACGCATCCTGAGCATTGGGGAAAACCGCAATGAGAAGCAATATATATCATCCACGAGAACAGCGATTTGCAACCCGCTGTTCCACTGCTGTACGGAGGCAACCATGAAACACGTGATCGCGCTCATCATCATTCTCACTGCATCGATCTTCGCCCAGGGCGACTGGAAATTCGAAATGGCCAACCGCAACGACGGCCCGACGGTCACTTTCAAGGAGAACAAGTTCAGCATGGGAACTTCGTTCGTCTGCGTGGAGAAAAGCTGGAAGACGCAGTATTTCTGGCTCGCGAAATTCCCCGTTAAGACAACACGCACGGCATCGTCGCTCCTTATCACCTCCGACCCTGACAGCCCCACCGATTTCTACATGGACGAATTCCGGTTCGAATCGGTTTCACCCCAGTCGATACGCATCGTCATCGACGGCACGCTCAAGGTGGAACGCGATGCCATGCTCGAATACATTCCGCTCGCAATACCGGCGATATTCATGGAGGATGCACGCGTTGAGAACGAAGGCGGCATGGTGATGAACGTGACATCATCACTTTCCGAAATATCAGCGGAATCGAAACGGCTTACCATGAAAAGCAAGATCGGCACGATAGTCATCGAAGCGGTGAAAGGCCCCGGTTTCACGATGGTCGACCGCCGTGCAAAACCGTACAAGGGCCGCGAAATATTCATTTTTCCGGTATCGACGGCGCCGTCCATCGCGAAGGGCGAGCGTTTCTATCATGAGATGACGCTTACCGCATCCGGCGATTTCAAGAGCTTCATCGCGCTCCCGGCGGTGACGCCGCAGGGCGGATCGATCTCGCTTCGCGCACCGATGTCAGTGCAGAAACGATCGCTCAGCAGCGAGATATTCCCGAAGCCGAAGAGCGCATCGATATCCGGCGGAACGGTGATGCTCCCCGCATCGCTCGGCATCGCCATCGAGAACTCAAAGAACACGGCGCGCTACGCATCGCTTCTCACGGAGCTCTTTACCGCCGCCGGTATCGCCCGTACGGCAAAGCCGGAAGCCGCCGGATTCATCACCGTGAAGAAAGCGGCCGCGCCGAACGCTTCATCATTCGATTATCACGAGATATCGGTTAGCAAGTCAGGCGTCGTCATCAGCGCGAACACGCCGGCGAGCATTTACTATGCTCTTTCCACCGTAGTACAGCTCTGTGATGAGAGCGGCGCCATTCGCATCGGCACCGTGAAGGACTGGGCGGATTTCCCCTATCGCAGCATACATCTCCTTGCCGACGACAACTCGCTCAAGCTCCATTCGCTTTTCATCAGGAACGTGTTCGGCCCGCTCAGGATAAACCGCATACTCTTCGAATGCGAATACGCGAAATGGCCGAGCCATCCGGAGCTCCATCAGGCATGGGGCATGTCGATGGACGATATGAAGGAGCTCATACGCATCGCCGAAGAGCATTTCATCGATGTCGATCCGCTCTTTCAGACCTATGGACACAGCGAATATCTCTTTAAGAACAAGGCGAACATCGATATCGCCGAAGACCCTGGAATGCCGTATGCGTATAACGTTTCCAACCCGAGGACATACGAGATAATGAACGAACTCTTCGCGGACATGCGTACGATATTTCCCTCGCCGTCATATATCCACATCGGTCATGATGAGGTCACTATGCGCGGAAAGTATCCGAACCGTCCGGAGAACATGAAGCTGTCGCTTGCCGATCTTCTCTGGAAAGACATGCAGTTCTATGAAGTGTACGCGAAGAAGGAAAACCTGTCGCTCATGGTCTGGCAGGATTATCTCAACGGGCGTTCGCATCCGGCGCATCGCGAGGAACTCCTCAACGTAGCGAAAAAGATGGATAAAAGCGCGATGATAGCCGTCTGGGATTACCGCCCCGCGGCGGAATTCCCCGAGGTCGATCAGTTCCAGGCCCTGGGCTTCCGTGTTATCGGCGCCACCGGCGAAGAGGATGTGAACAACATCATCAATTTTTCACGCTACGGGAAAAAGAAGAACATCTACGGCATGCTCCATACCACGTGGACAGGATACAGCGGCAATGCGAAGTCGATGTTCCAATACGCAAAAAAGATGTGGCCGTATGTACAGGCGGGCGTATCGTTCTGGAATGCGTATACACCGGCCGTCGATTTCTATACGCCGTCGTTCGCCGTGCGCGGTTTCAACAATGTCGTCGCCGGGATGTATCCGGTACGCTATTTCCCGCGCGGCGGTGAGACGGCAGCACCCGTAGACCTCTCCGCGGCGGCTGATTCTTCATTCGCTGAGCCGGGCGGTTTCAGCGCCGGAACGTTCACGACCGAATACGGCATGCCTTTCTTCTTCGCGGGAAGCGGATCCGCGGCGGGCATTACCGTTACCGAGGAGAAATCGCTCACGATACCGGTCGGCAGGCGTGCAAAGGCGATATCGTTCCTCTATACCAGTCTTCAGACGGACGTTGCGATGAAGGAGATCGGCGCCATCAGCATTGAGGGGGATACGTCGGTCAAACAGCCCATTGTCATACGCCGCGAGATCGGCAATATCGTCATGAAGCTTCTCATGCCCGGCGATGTCGAGAACGGAAAACTGCTCACGCGCAATGCTCGCGAGGAGATCTATTCCGTCGCACAGCCGGTGTATTCCTCCGGCGGGAAGCATGGGCTCTGGCAGTACGACATGGCCGTCGGCGGCATGGTGAAGTCGATAACGCTCACTGCGGCGAAGAACATGGGATATGTGATCGCGGGCGTTACGATCGTAGAGTGAAGAAGCACAGGGCTTCAGCCCCGTGTAAAATTTTCAGTGACCGCGGTCCTGCCCGCGGTATCCGTAGAGGAGCGGTATCACCTTCTTCCATACGCCCTTTTCCTCTTCGGTGATATCGACCTTCTTGGTGAAGTCCGTGCTGTCGATGAATTTCCGCGACGCATCGCGCAACTCGCGGTATTTTTTCAGATGGTATTCATGGAACCATTTCGGCATGCCCCATGTCTCTTTCTCGAGCATGGCGTAATGCGGCACACAGAGTCCCGGCGATGAAAGAAAATCGCGCTTAAACGCATCATCCTCGAAATAGGCGGCCGTCGTCGAGAGATACTGCATTTCCATGGTGCGCTCATTCACGCACATCTTGCATTCCCCGCGCTTGATGCCCTTAAGCGATCCCTTCGCAAGCGCTTCGATGGCGATGTCAAGAAGGCTTTCATGCACGATGGCAATGCCGGCACCGTTGGTATATTCGAGGAATTTATGCGCATGATCGTTGCAGAAACCGAACGTCGTATTGTACGCGGCGCGGAAGAATTTATCGGTGAGATGCTCATAGACGAGCGTGTTGAAGTATTTATCGCGGCGGTCCTTGATGAGGTGACAGACCGGGCATTCCGACGCCTTGAACGTCTCGACAAGCTCGAAATACGGTATGTGCTTTTCGCGCTTCATGCTGCTATTATACGCCATGGGACGATTATAGCAAACAAAAAGCCAATTATCGGTACGATGCTCTTGGTATCACCCTAATCGATTCGATAATGACAGCCGGCGCTCACACGGTTGTCATTCGCTGCGGACGCGACCGCACTCGCCGTCGTAAGCGCGTTCTCCAGCTGCAGCAGCGAGCGGTTCTTTTTCGCCCCTGCATAATATCGCCCCATCGCCGCCCGCACATGCGTAAGGTCATGTACCGCACGCGCAAGGCGTCTCCTGCCCCGTACGATGCCGACACAGTTCCACATGATGTTCTTTATCGATGTCCAGTCCTGCGTTATCATATCGGCCTCAGGCACTCGGCTGCCGTTGTCATGCCACGGAGCAATGGCCGGCGTTGAACGCATGAACTTCTGCTCCGCGATATCCTGTGCGGCTCGTCTGCCGAACGTAAGACCCTCAAGAAGCGATGTACTCGCAAGCCGATTGGCGCCGTGCAGACCCGTCGAGGATACCTCGCCGACCGCGTAGAGCCCGCTCACCGCTGTGCGCGCATGCTCATCGACGGCGACGCCCCCGCAGGAAAAATGGAACGCGGGCACCACCGGGAGCGGCGTCGTGGTGATATCGACACCGGCGGCGAGCGCCTTCTCGACGATATGCGGGAAACGATCGCGAAGCATGTCCGCGCTGATGCCCCTGCAGTCGAGGAGCACATAGCCCTCGTTGCGTTTGACGAGCTCAAGCGCTATCGCGCGTGAAACGATGTCGCGCGGGGCGAGCGAAGCGGCGGGATGATACGACGGCATGAAGTCATCGCCGTTCTTCGCCAGTATGCGTGCGCCTTCTCCGCGCACTGCTTCGCTCACAAGGGCGTTGTTCGTACGCGGGTCGAACATGGTCGTGGGATGGAACTGCGTATATTCCATGCCGCGAAGCAGAGCCCCGGCACGAAGGGCGAGTGCAAAACCGTCGCCGGTGGCCGAACGGGGGTTCGTCGTATGCGCGTAGATCTGCCCGAGACCGCCCGCGGCCAGTATCACCGCGTCTGCGGGCAGAGCGGCAACATCGCCGTCGTCCTCTTTGGTGTAGACGCCGACGGCCCGTTTCCCTTTCACGGCGATACCGGCGATCATCGTCCGGCGCCGTATCGATATGAGCGGATGCTTCTCGGCATGCGCATAGAGCGTGCGGACTATCCCTTCGCCGGTGGCATCCTTGATGTAGAGTATACGCCGTGTGGAATGCGCGGCCTCGCCGCCGAAGCACAATTCGCCGTGCCCGTCGCGGGCGAACGGCACGCCGTATCGTTCGATGAGGAGCTCACGCACGGCAACGGGGCCTTCCGTCGCGACCAGATGCGCTATCGCCTTGTCGCCGGTATTGCCGTTGGCGGTCATGATATCCGCGACAAGGAGCTCGGGGGAGTCCTCGCGGCTGACATACACGATACCGCCCTGCGCATGATAGGAATTGCTTTCGAGGGGGTCCACCTCTTTGGTGATGAGCTCGACGGATATGCCGCGTTCGGCAAGTTCAAGTGCGGCGGTGAGTCCTGCGATGCCGCATCCGATAATGGCTGTGTTCATCTTTTATTTTCTATGCGGCGAATATCGATTGAAAGAGCGGCGCCCCGCCGGTGCCGCCGAGTATGGATTCGCTCACCCGCTCCGGATGGGGCATCATACCGAGTACATTCCCCTCGCGATTGATGATGCCGGCGATATTCCTGCACGAGCCGTTGGGGTTCGCCTCGGGCGTCACATCGCCCGCTTCCGTGCAGTAGGTGAACACTATCTGTCCGTTTTCAACGAGCGATGACAAGAGCGCATCGTCGGCACGGTAATTTCCCTCGCCGTGGGCTATCGGCACCGATATGACGGCGTTCTTTTTGTAGCCGCTCGTAAAACGCGTCTTCGCGTTCTCGACACGCAGACAGGAATCCTTACAGACGAATTTCAGGTTCGTGTTGCGGATGAGCGCACCGGGAAGCAGATGCGCCTCGGTAAGCACCTGAAATCCGTTGCATATGCCGAGCACAAACCCGCCGCGCTTTGCATGCGCTATGACGCTCTGCATGACCGGCGAAAAACGGGCGATGGCGCCGCAGCGCAGATAGTCACCGTAGGAAAACCCGCCCGGGAGTATTATCAGATCGTACGCTTTTTCATCGAATTGGTCCTTGTGCCAGACGAATGACGCCTGTTCGTGGAACACCGTGCCGGCTACGTGGCGGCAGTCGCGGTCGCAGTTCGATCCGGGGAAGACAATGACGGCGACCTTCACACGATCACCTCGAAGTCCTCTATCACCGGATTGGCAAGGAGCTTATCGCTTGCTTCGGCGAGCATTTTCTTCACTGCTTGCGGGTCGTTGCTGTCGACCTCTATCTCAAAGCGTTTGCCGATACGGAGCGAGGAAACGCCGAAACCGAGCGAGGACAGCGCTTTCTGCACCGTTACGCCCTGCGGATCGAGGATGTTCTTTTTCAGGTACACATTGACAATGGCCTTCATGGGGACCGCCTCATATCGGATGTGCGGATTATACCCTGACACAATGCAAAGTCAAGGAAGTGCATCGAACACGGCGTTCCTTCCGCCAAGAACATTCTTGACAGCACGCCCCGGTGCTGTATCATACGGGTAAGAAAGGAACCTCATGCACGACCCCTATCCCTACCCCGCAGTGTTCGGCTCGCGCTATTTCGTCACACTGCGATATTCCATCTCCGCTGTCAGCAATTGTGCGCTTGCTGCGGCCATGTTCGTTTTTCCGCAGTATCGGGATATTCTCTTCCTGTATTTTATCGCCGCCGTGGTAGAGACGGGCATTATTGCCGTGGTCGACGCCGGCTTACACCTTTTCCGCAGGAAGGACTGTAATCGCGATATTATCCTGCATTTCCTCTTGCTCGATATCATCTATCTCCTCGTGCTCGATGCCATCACCCGTGTCTATTTCCAGATACAATTCTCGCCGATATTCCTCATCCCCATCGTGACCATACAGGGGGCATATTTCTATCGTTCCATCACCCCGGCTTTTCGCATCCTGCCGAACGCGTTGTGGATAACCGTCTATTTCCTTGCGACCATGATCGCCACGGATGCCGTGCTCTATTTCCGGTACGCTCATTCCAATATCGTGTTCTTCCTCGTCAAGATTCTGATAATAATCTCCGCACATGCCTTCGTCACCCGGCTCTACAGCCTGCTCCTCTCATACATCGCCGAACGCCTTGAGGAGAACACCCGTCTCAATGAACGGCTCATCGGCTCGATGAAATTCATCGTGAGCGGCGAGATATTTTCCGTCATGCTCAACGACGTTAAGAGCATGATGCACACGATAGTCACCTCGCTGAACAGCATACGCGCGCATGCGGCGCAGCCGGCGGAGGGTGAACGCTTCTACCCCATCATCGGGCAAAGCGTAACAGATACAGAGACCATCGTCGATCAGTTCCTCTCATACATCAAGCTTGACCCGCAGTTCGTGGAGACCGTCGATGTGCGGGAGATCACACGGGAAGCGCTCGCGTTCATCCGCATCAGCCGGAAAAGAACGGCGCTCATCGAGTTCGTAACATCCGGTATCGATGAGGGCGACCCGATATACCTCACCGCATCAAAGTACCGCCTCCTCTCGGTGTTCCTCAACCTCATCACCAATGCCATTGACACGCCGGCCATGCAGTCTTCCGCGGAAAAACGCGTACGCGTATCGGTCGCTGCCGGCGAGTGCATCGAGGTCACTGTCGAGGATAATGGCCCCGGCATCAGCGCCGAGGACATCACGGACATGTTCTCGCTCTATTCGAAGAAGAAGACCGGGCTTGGCCTGTATTTCGTCCATGAGTACATCGTGGGCACGCTCGGCGGCACGGTCACGGCGGAAAGCGTTCCCAACGAACGCACCGTGTTCACCGTCCGTATCCCGCACGTGGGGAAATGAACGCGGTGAAGGCACGATATTCCACCGCCGGTGTCTTGACAAGCGTACTTCATACGGTACTATTGCGATACGTAAACTTCATTGGGGGAACAATGAAACGGAAAACCATCGCGGTCATCAAAGAGCTCTGTGTCATCGGCATCATCGGCTTGGGCGGCCTTGTCGGCGCCTTCTTCCTGCTCAACCACTATCATGAATGGAAGCTTTTCATCTTCTTCGCCGCGCTGCTCTTCGTCATCGGCATGTGCTTTGAGATATTCACCGACAGGCTCTGGGAATACGATTTTCTCATGCTGCGCATCCCGTTCGTCAAGCGCGACCTTTCGTTCTCATTACCGCTCGCCTGGTCGGGTCTCATGTCCTTCTGTTTCGCCGTAACGCACTGGCTTGAGACGGATATCCTCCGTTTCACCTTCGTTCCGCTCGCAGGCCTCCCCTCGGTCATCTACTACGTGTTCCCGTCCGTGCTCGTCACCTTCCTCATCGGGAATATCATCGAAGCGCTCTTTCACGCCATCCATTATTTCAAGTATACCAATTCCTTCTACAAAATATTCGGCAAGGCCATGACGCCGTGGAAGATACCCGTCCCTGTGTCGCTCGGCTACGGCTGGTTCTGGGGCATCGTCGTGTTCGCCGTACTGCGTACCGCCGCATGGCTCTTCCATGTCTGAGGCACTGTATCCCTGGTTCAGGCCGCGGCAGTACATACTCCTTCGCTATCTCCTTGCCGTCATCGGCAATGCAGGGCTTGTCGTGGTCGGCTTCATACTGCCGCAGTACCGGTCGCTGTTCGCGTTCTATATGGCGGTGTCGTTCGCGGTAGCTTTTATCGTCATCATACCGGACATCATCTTCCACATTCGCCGCGTCCGCGGATACGAGTCGGGTCTTGTCATATTCTTCGGCATCCTCGATGTGATAAGTCTCACCGCCCTCGATGTTGCGACACGCATAGAATTCTCGATCACGTTCTCCCCGATATTCCTCGTACTCCTCGTGACGCTGCAGGGGATGTTCTTCTTCTGGCGCTTGCTCCCGAACCTCGCGATGCGGAAAGCAGGCCCCGTCCTCATAACGTCGTTTTTCCTCGTCGTTCTGGCGGCGGGGGATGTGTTCGCGGCGCTTCGCTTCGGGAATTTCAGCGTGCCCATCATCTTCCTCAAGGTGTTCACGATACTCACATTCCATCTTTTCATCTCGTACTACTACGGCATGCTCATCGACACCATCACCGCGCAGCTCAATGAGAACCGCTCGCTCAACGAGAAGCTCATCGGCGCGATGAAATTCATCGTGAGCGGTGAGATATTCTCCGTCATGCTCCATGATCTCAAGAACATGCTCCATACCATCGTCATGGCGCTTGAGGGCGTGCGCATGCATGCGAATACGCCGGAAACAGGCAGATACTACCCGCTCATCGGGAAGAGCATTGACGATATCGAGAAGATCATCAATCAGTTCCTTTCGTATATCCGTCTCGATCCGCAGCGCGAGGAACGCATCGATGTACGGAGCACCGTGCGCGAGGCCGTCGACTTCGTGCTCTTGAGCAGGAGCAAGACCGCGCAGATAACGTTCGACTGCTCGGGACTTGAGGGGGGGGTGATACCCGTCGTCACATCGAAATACCGGCTCCTCTCCGTATTCCTCAATATCATCACCAATGCGGTGCAGAGCCTCAATGCATCGCAGGTCACGGAAAAACGCATCGGCGTCTCGGTAGCGCATACGGCGGACACGGCCGTGATAGTCATCAACGACAACGGCCCGGGAATATCCCCCGATAATATCAAGAGAATATTCACCGTGTTCTCCACAAAAAAAGAAGGGCTGGGCCTGGGCCTTCACTTCGTACACGACTATATCGTGAACACGCTCGGCGGCGATGTGACCGTTGCAAGCACGCCGCTTGATCGGACAACGTTCATGATACGGCTCCCGCTCACGCCTGAGGAGAAATGATAATGGCGCAACGAATGCATCGCGCCGCGGCGCATGTCCGCCGCGCGGTATACAATGTGTCGGTGCCGGCGGACGCTGCTCGCGCTGCCGAGATCGCACGCACCCCGTTCGATGTCATCATCGCTGGTGCCGGCCCCGCGGGACTTGCGATGGCGCATGAGCTCTCGCAGCGTAAGATCCGCTCCGTCCTTTTGGAACGGGGACGCTTCCTCGAGACGGACAAGGTGTTCGCATTGCCGTACCCCATCGTCGAGCGATACGGCCTTGCCGCCGCGGTACAGATGCGCCATCGCGACACCTACTTCCGCAATTACTTCGGCCTGAACGCGCCCACGCATATCGACTACTGCCTCATGGACCAGCGGAAAGTGCTTTCGCTCCTCGCATCGCGCATCGATGATGCGTACTGCACGGTGGTCGAGAACTGCGAACTGACCGCCTTCGCGCGCGATGGCCTCGTCATCGGCAAGACCGTCGTTAACGACTACCGCACCCTGCGTTATAGCGTTGCTCGTAAAAGCTTTCCACGCTCGACATCGCGCCTGAACGTGGATGACGCCTTCTTCCAGAAGCATGACCCCCTGGTCACCGTCAATGCCATGGACGAGCTCGATAATATCGAAAAAGAGCGCGACAACATGGCGTTCCGTGCACGGATGATAGTCGATGCGGGGGGATATCATTCGAACCTCGTACGGTCGTTCCACCGCCAGCGTTCCTGCACGGTGCTCAAATGCCTCATGTACGAGTTCAGCGGATTGAAACGGCCGCAGCCGGAGATAATCTGGGACCTTGCCATGCCCACGGTGACGAGCGCCAATTTCTGGGTGGACGTTTTCGGTCCGAAGTCGGCAGGCGCGGGCGTCATGGTCTTCACCGAAACGACGCCGGGAGATCCCGCCGGTGAGCCGCCGTCGGAGGAGATGGAACGCTACCTGTCGAGCTGGCTCAATATCAGGAAACTTTCGGGAAACTTCGAGCGCGAACGAAAAGGCATCATACCGATGACGGATTTCCGCGAGGCATCCGCCTACGACAATATCCTCTTCATCGGTGCGAGCGCCACACGGCAGATACCGGATACCGGCTTCGGTTTCGCACCCTCGCTCGAGGAAGCCTCCCTCGCAGCCCCCGTCATCGAGAAGGCGCTTGCCGCCGGTGACACATCCGTACGCATGCTCCGTGAGTATGATATCGCGTGGCTCAGGTCATGCGAGAAGAAGATGGCGCTCAATAAATTCTTTCAGGGCTTTCACTACGCCATTCGCCGCGATGAATACTTCCATGAGTTCGCGAAAAGATGCACGGAGCTCCCCTCGGAGATAATACAGCGGCGCATTGCGAACGACCTCACGGGCGGCGATCTGCGTACCATAGCGGCCATGTTCGTGAAGAACCCGTATCTCCTCCATCCATCGCGTTTTGAAAGCGCGCGCATGCCGGAGCTGAAACGCGATCTCGCGCGATTCCTCTACTGTCTTGTATCGCAAGCCTTGGGCTTCTACGTCCCCGAAGGGAGTGAGATGTTCGACCGGGAGCCGCTCTCCGGGAGCATGCTCAAACGCATGCTTTTATCAATGAGAATATACTTCGGCAGGCGGATACCGGAGACTATTCTCTGTAAGATCGGATCGCTCTTGTTCAAGCCGTGCGTGCAGGCGGTGATAGGGATTATTGGCGGTCAAAAGCGGTAGTATCTCTTATTCAAAGCAGTTGCGATAATAAAGAACAAGGGCTCATGGGCCCTTGTTCTATTTCATCCTATTAGCTTTTTTTAGACCCGAGTCAATCCACGTAACTATTTCCCTGTCTTCGCCGGAGTTGTTGTCGCCGGTTTCGTATCCGCCGGCTTTACCGGTGTCGTCGTTACGGGTTTCACCGGCGTCGTCACGGGCTTCGCATCGACCGGTTTTGTATCCAGCGGCTTGACCCCCGCCTTATCCGCCGGTTTCGTATCGAGGGGTTTGGTATCCACAGGCTTTGTATCGACGGCTTTCGGCGCTTCAAGCGGCACGGTATCGAAGCGGTATGAGAGCCCGATGGCATGGTCCGCTCCGAGGTCGGCCTTGTTCACGAAGGCATACTGTATCGCGATGCCGAGTATCTCAAAGCCCGCACCGAAGCGGAGCGTGCCGAGTATGTCGCCCGCGTAGGGGAGACCGGCGCCCGCGCGTGCGGATATCTTCATGCCGAGGGGCAATCGTTCGTAGGAGAATTCCACGCCGTAGCGCATATCGAAACCTATTTCCGAAATCGGCAGCACATCGATGGGGATGCGGAACGATGCGAACTGTCCCGCATTGTCGCGAAGCGGCAGGGTATAGCCGAGGCCTATGGCTATGGTCATGGGAAGGGTGACCGCCTTGCCGCCATCAAAGGCGGGGCCTACGCCGAGGTTGCGCGCGACCACGCCCAAGTCTATGCCGTTCAGCCATTCATTGTTGACGAACGCGCCCACAATGCCGCGCCAGAGTATGCCCACATCGCCGGCAAAACCGAATCCCTGATACGTCGGCCCGAGGCTTTCCATCATCACCCGGGCGACTATGCCTGCCGACAGGTTCGACAGAATGGGGGCGAAACTGAGCGGGACAGCGTATCCGATATTGGCGACCACATCGAACGGCATAAGCGATCCGGAAAGCACGCCTTCGACATAGTTCGGTATGTCACCATAAGTGAATCCGATGACATTCACCCCTATCGCACCGAACGGCAGCGGCATACCCCAGGACACATTGCCGTAATGCATGCCTTCGATGTGCATCGTATATTGTCCGGCGATCTGCATGCCTTTCATCGACGAGAGCCCTGCCGGGTTCCCGAATATCGAACTTAACGTGCCCGAGAACGTTGCATTGGCGTCCGCCAGTCCCGCCGAGCGCGCGTCGGGTGCAATGGAAAGCGCCGTAACGCCGGTGCCGGTGAACTGCGCGAGAACGGGTGATAACGCGATCGCTGCGATGCAGAATATCTTTGTTATTTTCATGGTACTATCCTTTCTCCCTGGTTACCGCAGTATCACTATTTTATACGAACCGACAAAGGCACCGCTGTTGCGTATCTTCACGATATAGACGCCCGAGCTTAAATTCGCCGGTATCGTCCAGTACGTCGTTGCGGCCACATACGGCACAGTGGCGAGTTTGTATCCGCTCGCCGAGTATATCCATATCTCGTCGCCGGCAACAAGATTATTGAAGCGCACCGATGCATCCGTCCTTCGAGTTATGGTGTTATATGGCACTCCGCGGTTGGTGGAGATCGCCTCCCCCACGGTGAATTGCCATGTGTTATTTGCAGCTATGCCGTCATACAGGTTGCCGCTTCTGTCCACGAGAAGTGTCGGCCCGATAAGGACATATAGATTCTCCCTCGGCAGCTCGGCGGACGGATCAATGCTGATGACGTTCCCGCTGATAACAACCGACGGATCATTGTTCGTGAACGTGTAAAGTGTTGTATTATCAATGAAACGCTTTATCGTGATCGTATCACTCCCGCCGGCCCAGAGTATCGGCTCAACGAACGTCATGATGAGATTCGACGACATGCCCGCGTAGCGATCGCCGTTGGTCGGTGAAAGACTCTGCACGGTCGGAGGCAATGTATCGGGTGTTTCGAACGACCACACGCTCTTCGAGCTTATACCCCCGTAATTATTGACCGCGTTCGCCATATCCTTTATCGCGCCGGCATCGATGGTCACATAATACTTCATGTTCGTCGCAAGTCCGCCAGGCGGCGTTATCGTCACCCTGTTAAGGGCGATGGCGACATTCGCCGTCGTCACATCGATGGTATGTGTCACCGCATCGGTCGCGAAATTCTTGATATAGATATTGCCGGCCCCTTTTTGCACTATTTCATCGAATGTAAGCCGGAGAAATTCACCGACAGAAACGCCGATCTGTGTGTTCGTCGGCGTATACGCAGTTACCACCGGAGCAAAATTATCAAGAATGCTGAAATCCCAATCCGTAGTACCGGTAACCCCTGCATATTCATTCGCCGAAAGGTCCTGTATCACGCCGGAGGCAATATTCACATACACGTTCGTATCGGGGATGGACAATGGATGCGTGATGAGCACGACATTCGATGCTACGAGCACGTTCGTGCTCTGCACATCGATCGCCAAGAGAAGCACATTGTCGTTCGAGCGTTTTATCTGGATAAAGCCCGATCCTTTTTGAATATCCTCACTGAAGGAAATAGCGAGCGGCGTGCTCGGCACGACGGCACTCGCACCGTCCAATGGGTAGAATGCGGTCGCCGTCGGCGCGGTCGTGTCCGCAGCGACGAATGACCACACGGTTTTTGCGCTTATCCCGCCGTAATTATTCTGCGTTGTCGCGGTATCTTTTATAGCGCCTGCGTCCATGGTCACATAGTAGCGCACACCGGCGATAAGATCGCTCGGTGGATTGATGGTTGCCTTATTCCCTGCTATCGTCACCGCTGCAGTGGCAACATCGATTGTCTGTGCCATGCTGTCATCGGAATATTTCTTGATGTATATATTCCCCGTTCCCTTTTGTATAGCCTCATCAAATGTTATTTCAATATCTGCAGTCAGGTTGAAACCTGCCGAATTATTCGGCGGATTCAGTATGAAAATGGTCGGTGGTGTTGTATCTGCGACGGTAAAATTCCACGTCGTATTATTCAATATACCCCCGTACGCCATTTGACTGAGATTGCTTATCGCTCCGGAATCAATGTTCACATATATCGCTCCCTCGGGAAGGTTGCTGGGAGGGTTGATATAAATGGCATTATTTGAAATAACAACATCACTGGACTTGATCTGCTGAAGCAGCGTCGGGCCTGCCGTCTGATAGATCGAAAAATACCGATAGGTTCCGCTTGCGTCATCACCGGGATACAGGCATATGTTCTTATCGAATGCGATCACAAGGTTCGCCTCGGACGATACACCGGCCGCCTCATCCGCAGGGCTGAGTAACAGTATCCCAGGGGCGGTCGCGCCGGTCGTCAGGAACATCCAGCTGTTCTTACCGCTTATACCTGAATAAAAATTGGCGACAGCGGCAAAGTCCTTTATCGCGGTAGCGTCTATCGTAACATAGTATTGCTTATCCACGAGCAGTCCGCCCGGCGGCGTTATCGTCACAACCGTGTTGGCGATTACAACGCTGCCGCTTGTCACATCGATGGTATGGGTGATGCTGTCATCTAAAGAATTCTTTATGTAAATATTCCCCGTACCTTTTTGTACATTCTCAGTAAAAACCAATTGCAATGTGCTGGCGGTGGCAACGCCGAGCGCCCCGTTGAGCGGAGTTATCGCTGTTACTGTCGGTGCAACACCGTCGAAGACCTGAAAGTTCCAATCCGTTTTCACCAGGAAACCAGCATGGTTGTTCGCTGAAAGGTCTCGTATAGTGCCGGCAGGGATGTTCACATATACATTTGTTTCAAGAATATCATTCGTCGGATTTATGGTAACGATATTGTTCGATACGGTGACCTCCGGGGAAGTCACGGGTATCGTGAGAATCGTCGTATCGTCGACATAATTCCTGATAAGGATGCTCCCCGCCCCCTTCGCTACACTTTCATCGAAGGTGAGGACAAGGCTCCTGCTCGGCATGATATTTAATGAACCGTTCGTAGGACTGAGCGCGGTCACTGTTGGAGGGACAGCATCCGTAGTTACAAATCTCCACGTTGTTTTTGATGATATACCGGGAAAATCGATCGGCACGGCCTGTGTGTCTTTTATAGCCCCGCTGTCAACCGTAACATAGTATTGTGTTGCTGATGCAAGATCGGCGGGAAGATTGATGGTAACGCTCGTCGCGCCCATGGTAATAACGCCCGGAGTTGCATCGTTTATATCAATTGTCTGCACAATACTGTCATCCATATATTTTCGAATATAAATATAGCCCGAGCCCTTCGCGACAGCCACATTGAAAGTCAGAACGATATTCGCCGTCACCAGAACGCCCGTGGTATTATTGAGCGGACTGAGCAATGTTACAACCGGCGGTATGCCGTTGATCAAGGTTATGTCGTCAAAAAATATTACCTTTCCTCCGTTGGCGGGGACTTGTCGCGGTTCAGCGGTGATATAAAACTTCGCCGTGCCTGCCGGACTTGTGATCACATTACTGGCATTCGACCACACACCATCTGCCAGACCGGTAAGCGACAATGTGGCGCTTCCATTGGCCCCATCAGCAGCCGTGAGCCAATTGACCCGCAAATTTCCCTGCAATTGACCCCCTCCGCCGTAGTTCTTACGCAATATCCACGCTGAAAAACTGTATCCTGTTGCTGCGGAGGCAGCGTTAGTTCTGGACTGAAAATGCATCGTCCCTGCCGGTTGTACGGCATTTGATATCCAATATGAAAAACCGCCGTTCTTTGAAAACAAGCTCGACCGGCCCATGCGAGAACCCGAAATCGTCGCTCCCACATTTGAGAACCAATCTGTCGTTTCCCACGTCGCCTTTTCGAAACCACCATTCGACACTATGTCGGTTGCGACAGCAGTGGTGGCGAAAAGCAGCAATGTGGTGATCGACGCGAAAATTTTGTTGCGATTCATGACATGACTCCTAATGATGACGTAACGAAAATTCGGATGGGATCATCCGCCGTGATACACGACACCCCCCACAGAGATGAAAAACGATGTCTCCAACAGAACACAGAATACCGGGCATGCACACCTCGAGGGCTGTCTAACAGTATATTGAAACCATGTAATATTGTCAATATTATTTACACTAATACCCGAAGGTTAACAGAATATCCTTATTAATACCGTGATCATGAATTTCAGGCACAGCGGGCTTTGCAGAAGAACAGGTGCGATGAAAATAATGGGAATTGAACCATGAAAGAAACGAAAAGGGAAATAATCATTGATTCCCCCTCCCCTTTCGTGCCTTTCGTGGTCGGTTCTTTCAATAATTCGCTGGGCGGCCTTGGGCTTCGGCTCCATGATCGAAACCGGGACCGCCATTTTATTTCCTATAGGGCGTATCCCATCTGTCATCTTCCGGAAGCAGTATCGCCTTCGCGCTCCGGAAGTACCCGCCGCCCTTCATGTGCGCGACGATGGCTTTCTGCACGGACGTCGTCTGCGGGGCTTCCTCGATATGCTCATAGCGCTTGAGGAAGACGCGCTCGAACATCTGATCGTCATTCGCCTTTTCGAGCGGAAGAAGATAGAACTCGCGGAGGAATTTCACGATGTTGGCCGCGGGCGGAAGCACTTTTTCAAGCTCGCCGTCATAGAGCCACGACGTCGAGAAGAACGCTTTTGATCCGTACTCCGGAAAATACTTTGGAAAGAATTCATTTGCACGCGCGAACGATGCGCCGCAGGCCCCATGGTCCATCGGCCCGCTTGCGGGGATGTGGAAGCTCAGCGCATTATCCCCTTTGGATACGACGCGGCGATATTCGTTCTTCGGAAGAACTGCGACGGTGTCGGTGATACGCCCTGTCGGCAGAATGACGTTGCCTTCAAACGCTTTCTCGCTCTCGCGAAAGACCGTTGTCCTCGCATTCGCATCGATGATGCCGTTCGTGCCGTCGTAGAGGCCGTCGGCGCGGTACTTCATTCCCGCAGGTGCGAGCACGGTCACCGAGCCGTCCCTACGGTGAAGGATGATATCGTCGAAGGAGAAATGTTCCATCAGGAACTGCAGGCGACCGAGTGCGAACAGCTTTCCCGTTATATGATTGCACAGCCAGCCGACCTCGCGGAAGCCGAAGGCACCGTGCCGCTCTTTTTCCGTGTGTATCCAGCGCTCGATATCGGCGAGCGTATCGCGTGTGATCTCCTCGGGTATGCCGCGGCGCGCATGCAATGCGAACGTATCGGGCACAAAGGAAAGCACGACGAATGCGTAGAGCATCGATGCATTCGGCCCGCCGGAGGGCACGCCCCATCGGTTGTGATCGCCCCGTTCACCGGATGCAATGCGCCGCCGACAATGCCAGAAAAGCGCCTTCGCACGGACATCATCAAAAAGCACGAGGCTGTCGATGATAAGCTTCGCGATCTCGTCGCTCATGGTGAGGCGTGCGGTGTTCGCCGCAACGGATCCTTTATCGAGGAAAGCATCGGCTTCATGAAGTGCTGTCATCGATGCATCGAAGCCGTCGCGAAGACCGTCGGTAAGACCGAATGTGGTTTTGATCTCGTCGAATGTCATATCATTCCTTCCAGAGGAAAAGCCCGGTCGTCTCATCATGTTCGCGTACCGGCGCAGGGGATGATATTGACCGACGGCCGCTTTCCGGACGGCACCGATGACGGATGCCATGCCGAGCGTCCTTTCAACGCACGGATGAATTTCCCGTGCACGCGTCCGTTGCTCGCGACAATGCACTTCCGTGAATGAATATCGTACGGCTTTCCGTCAAGCCCGCTCACCGTACCGCCGGCCTTTTGGACGATGATGCCCCCCGCGCAGACATCCCACGGTGCGAGCGAATATTCCCAGAATCCTTCAACCGCGCCCTCGGCCACGCGGCAGAGATCGAGCACGGCCGAACCGTCGCGGCGAACGCCCTGTGTGCATTTCACGATGCGATTGAACTCGAGCATATTGTCGTAGCCGGTGTTGTCCATTACATTGTAATAGAAGCCGGTAATCATGAGCGAATCGATGAGCCGTGCCGTGCGTGAAACATGTATCACACGCCCGTTCTTTTTCGATGACGCTTTCGTATGAGCGGTATAGAGCGACTTGGTGAGCGGCTCATAGACGCAGCCGAGAACGGTCTCGCCCTGAAAGACAAGTCCTATCGATACCGCATAGAACGGATAGCCGTGAACGAAATTCGTCGTGCCGTCGATGGGGTCTACCACCCAGACGAATTCCGATGTACGCAGATCGCGGCCCGATTCCTCGCCGTAGAACGAATGATGGGGGAACTTTTTCTCGATGGCAGCGCGTATGAGCTTCTCCGCCGCTTTATCCGCCTCGGTGACAAGATCGATGGCGCCCTTGCGCTTTATGTTCCGTGCCTTTCCGAAACGTTTGTGCGCGGCTGTGCCGGCGCGTACCGCTGCGCGAGCGGCGACATTTAAAAATCGGTCAAGGTCTTTTGATGAAAGCAGGTGCGTTGGCATGTGCTCTGGCATGCGCGTGATGACGGCTTATCTGCGTCCGCGGAAAGGTTTTCCACCGCCGCCGCCGGCATGATTGAGCTCACCGAAAAGCATCCTTCCCGCCGATGTCTGGCGCACCGTCTGTACGCGCACATCCACGGTCTTGCCGATGCTCCGGTCCGCGTTCTCGACGACGACCATGGTGCCGTCCTCGAGATGACCGACGGCCTGGTTCTTATCGGTGCCTGCGCGTATGAGCTCCACTTTGATGACATCGCCCGACTGTACATCGGAGCGCACCATCGTGGCAAGATCGTTCAGATTGAGCACTTCGACGTCGTGTATGGATGCGACCTTGTTGAGATTGTAATCGTTGGTTATCACCTTGCCGTTCATCGCCTTCGCGAGCTCAAGGAGCTTGAGATCGACCTCGCGTATGTTCGGATAATCGATGTCCGAGATGAGCACCGGCACCTTTTTCGACGATTTCATCTTGTTGAGTATATCGAGCCCGCGGCGGCCGCGTATGCGCTTCTGCGGATCGGCGCTGTCGCTCAAGTACTGCATCTCCTTGACGACGAACGCGGGGACAACGAGCGTGCCCTCGATGAAACCCGTTTCCGCGATAACGGCGATGCGCCCGTCAATGATAACGCTCGTATCGACGATCTTCGCTTCCTTCGCCGCATCCTGACCGGAAAGCCTCGCCACAAAACGCCCCACTTCGGGAGAGATCGCTATCGATGCCCCGAAGACAAGATAGGCGATGCCGAAAAAGAGAACAAAGCGCGCCCAGGATTCTATGCCCGGGAATACGGCGGTCACCGCCGCGGAGGCGAGGAGATAGAAGACGAGCGTGAGCAATATCGCGCAGGCGCCGAGTATGATGTCGCGCGCATGCGACCGGCGGAAGACGAAGAATTCCCCGGCGAAGAGAACAAGGGCGCACATGCCGAACACGATAGCATGAACAGGATAGAGAACGAATTGATCGACAGCGGCTATGGTAACGGCTGCCGCTGCAAGTACAAGGATACGCCACATAGGATGCTCCGGATAACGACCGCGTCAGCGGTGTTCGAATTTTTTCGCCGATTTCTCAAGTGCGCTGGAAACGATGTCCTCGATGAATTCCTTGTCCTTCTTGAGGGCAATGCTTATCTCATCGACGATGAACTGATACGCTTTCTCGTACAGACGCTTTTCGGACGAAGACAGTTCCTTGAAACGATTGCGGATGAAAAGCCCGCGAGCGACCTCGATGGCCTCTTTGATGCGGCCGGTCTTGAGCTTATCGACGTTCTCCTGATAGCGTATCTTCCAATTGTCCTCGATGTCCGTCGGTTTGCGCTGGAGCATCTTGAGGAATTCACTCGCCTCGGCGCGGCTTATGATCTTCCGTATGCCCATGGTCTTTACGCTGTCGACGGGGACCTTCAATACGATATTTTCCATCTCGCATTCGAGCACATAAAAGTCGATGTTCTTATCGTCGAATTTATGTTTTTCAAAGGTAACGACCTTGCACACCCCGTACATGGGATACACGACATAGGCCTTCTTTTTAAACATGTATATTCCCGTATAGCATGAGAGATGATAACGTATTCATTGTGTCCATTCAAGCCGGATTATAGCACACATTGATAAAAAAACAAGGCAACGCGGGGCGCTATTTCGACGGCTATTCCCCGCCGGCAATGACCTGTATACGGCCCCCGAAATACCGCTTATACATGGCGGCCAGGTCATCGCGGGTGACCTTCTCGAACAGTTCCCTGCTTCGGTAGAGGTCGTTGGGGTCGGCGCTGCAATATACCCTGAGCGCGAGCTCGAACGCTTCAAATGCGGTATCCTGCAGTCCGCGGTCCATTTCCGTAACGGCGATATTCCTGGCACGAGTGAGTTCGCCGTCGCTCATGGACTTCATAAGACGGTCAAGTTCGCTCTGCATGAGAGAGGCGGCAAGCGGCGCTTTTTTTTCAGCGGCCTCGACAGCGGCATAGAGCACTATGACACCGCTCCCGAGCTTGGGACTCTGATAGCACCCCACCGAATACGCGAGCGAATTATCGCCCCGTACTGCGGTGAAAAGACGTCCGCCCATGCCGTCAAGGATATTACAGAGTATTTCGGCAGGATAATAATCGGGGCTGTAGCGATGCGGGCCCGGCATACCGATATTGACAATGCTCTGCGCAAAACCGGGCATCGGCTCGGCGAACGTCCTCGTTGGCATCTCCGGCGTCGGGAGCGATGACAGTTCGTTCACCATACCGGCGGCGATGGGCCCGAACGCGGCACGCACCATGCTGATAAGCGCATCGGACGGCATATCGCCGGCGATGGCGAGTACGATGTTCTTCCCGGTAACGGCCTTTTTGTGGAGCGACACGACATCGTTCCTCGTAATGCGTGCGATGGTGTTCGTCGTTCCGAGCGAGGGCCGCGCATAGGGGTGTTCCGCGTAGATGCGCGAACGGAAACGCATGCCGCCCTGATAGAACGCATCACGTTCGGAGCGCTTGAGCGAATGCTCGGCCTCTTTTTTCACAAGGCCTATCTCTTCCTCGGTAAGCGTCGGCTCGCGGAGGGCGGATGCAAGTATCGTGAGCGCCTCGCGGGCGTCCGCAGCGAGCATTTTTACCTTGAGCGCGCAGTAGTAATTACCGCTCTCGCCGGTAAGCGTCCCCCCGCGGGAATTGAGCGCGGAAAAAAGTTTTTCCTTCGGGAACGATACCGACCCGCGCGCCATCGTCGTCGCGAGCAGGTTGTGAATGCCGTTATTCGATGCATCCTCGGCGACAAGACCGCCGCGGAAGAGCGCCGCGGCGCTTATCGTCCGTGCCGGTGTACGCCGCGCGACCACGGTCATCCCGTTCGGCAGCACCGCCGTCACGGCGCGTTCCGCCGCCGCCGCGGTCTCCACCCGTTTCGTTTTCTCTTCGGTCCCGGCAGGGAGAAGCGCTACCAGCGTCTCTTTCTCTTTCACGAAATAGCGCTTTATCACACGTGCGATATCATCAGCGGTCACACGTACGATGCCGTTGAGATACGTCTCGTCGAACAATGGATTGCCGGCCCATATATAGTTCCCGCCGAGAGCACCGGCAATGCCGTCGACGCTCTCTCGCGAGCGTATCGCATGCACGATAGCGGTGTTTTTCGCCCGGTCGAGCACCCCCGCCGGGAGTCCCTTGCCGATCTTTTCGATGATGCTGAAAACAGCGCGCTCGTATTCAGCGTACGTCCGTTCCGGCATGAGCTCCGCGTAGAAGCTGAAGACGCCGCGTGAACGGGGTGTCCACGACTGCGCTTGGGCACGGTATGCTATGTTCTTCTCGACAAGCTCCTTTTCAAGGATGCCGATGTTCTCTTCGGACAATATCGATGCGAGGAGATCGAGCGGGTACATATCCTCATGGAACACGCTCACTGTCTGAAAGCCGATCTCCACCATGGGCACTTTCGTCACGCGCGATCGATCGATGAATTCCCGCCGTGCGGTATGCGGCGGCTCATCCGGCACATAGAGGTCCCTGATCGGTTTGCGTGCAAGCGGTCCGAACGTCTTCTTCGCCGCTTCGAGCGCCTTCCCGCGGGCGATGCCGCCGGCGATGACAAGTACCATATTGTTGGGGACGTATCGTGTACGGTAATACGCGTGGATATCGTTCGTGGTGAGGCGGTCATAGATGTCACGGTAACCGATGACCGGATAGCGGTACGGGCTTTCGGTGAAGAACGAGCGGCTGAAGAAGCGGGAGAACACGCGGTCGGCATTATCCTCGCCCATGGCCATTTCCTTGTGTATCGTCCCCTGCTCCGCTTTGACCGCAGCGGCCGGGAACACCGAATTGCCGATCATGTCCGCAAGTATCGATAACCCTTCTTCACAGCCGTTGGCGCTCACGGTGAACAGATAGCACGTGTGGTCTATCGTCGTATATGCGTTAAAATTGCCGCCCCCGAGGGATTCTATGTCCGCGGCGATGCGACGCTGATCGGGGCGCGATGTCGTGCCGAGGAAGAGCGCGTGTTCGAAGAAATGGGACAGCCCGGAACCGAGCCATGTGTCCTCGTGTATCGATCCGGTGAGCACATAACAGCGCACCGCGACGAGCGGCGAGCGGAAATCCTCATGGATGATGACGGTAAGTCCGTTCTCAAGCGTCGTCTGCGATGCGCCCGCAATGACCGCGTTCGATACGTGATACGAGGGGGCGGCGAACGATGCGGCGATAAATGCCGTGAGAACGGCGGCAAGACGGAGCACTACGTTCTTTCCGCGTGCTCTTCGACGAATTTATCGAATTCCTCTTTGCTCATCTTGTCGGCATACAATGGGTAGAGCGCTTCCTTCAACTCTTCTATCGTGTTGAATTTGGCGCCGTCAAGTTTAAAAGGCATGCTCCCCCCCTAATAATTTCCTGATATGAACGTCTCCGGGTCGACAAGCGTGCTTGCGACCATGAGCTGATATAAGAACGGCCGTCCCGCGCCGGCAAGACCGATCACTTCACCCTTTGCCACCTGGCGCGACGATTTTACATCAACGCGGCCCAAGCCGCGGTACAATGTCTTGAAACCATAGGGATGCATGACGACGACGCGAGTACCGTCGTCCCCGTCGGGGCCGACCTCGATGACGGTGCCGCCTGCTGCGGCGCGTACCGGTGTGCCGGCGATGACACCGAGATACAGCCCGCGGTCCGCATACGGGTCGCGGTCCGTGTAGCGCTTGACGATGACGCCGTTGCCCGGCGTGAGCGGCCAGAGATTCGGTATGCAGTCGACGAACGATTTTCGCGATTTGAGGAATTGCTGCAGTTTATCGAGATAGCGGCGGCTTAAGGACAGCTCATTGACGACGCTTTCCATTTCGATGAGCTCGGCGCCTGAGGTTTCATTCGTTGCGGAAACAGAG
This sequence comes from Spirochaetota bacterium, assembly GCA_038043445.1. NCBI lineage: Bacteria > Pseudomonadati > Spirochaetota > Spirochaetota bacterium. Next base: position 20,007 of record JBBTBY010000013.1, on the reverse strand, counting down.
AACGGGACATCCTCTTCACCGCCGCCGATGGCGAGAATGGAATCCCCGGGGCGTATATAACCCGCGGACACGAAAAGTCTTTTCAGATCGTCGCGATATCTCGTCTGCGAAACGAATTCCTTCACCTTCTCCCGCATGACCGAGAGCTGATATTTCGATTCGTCGATGCGTCGCGAGAGGAAGGCGCGTTCGTTCTCTTTCATCGATTTACCGGTCAAAAGCGAGAACGAAAAAAAGGAGACGACGAAGACGATGCCGACGGCGGCAAAGATGGCATAATACGAGATATGGAAACTGCGTATCTTCTTCTGCGAATGGGGGACGAACATGACCGTAATGCGTTCGCGGCCCTTGGCATCCACCTTCCGCAGTGTTTCCCGTATCTTCTCTTTCAGTTTCATTCGTGACGTATGCGCTCCCGCGTCTTCTACCTTATTACTATTATCGGTCCCATGATAAATGTTTTTTAGCCTGCTGTCAAGACTTTTTCGGGGTTTTCAGCCGCCGCGTACCGCGCGTATACGTGCCGTTAGAACGATGTGCTAGACCGCATCGCGCATATCGCGGGGGGACATGCCGTACCGCTTATGGAAAAGCCGGGTGAAATACGATACATCACGCATGCCGATGGACGCGGCGACCTCGGCGATGCTCGCCCGCGATGTTCCGGACAGTGCGACAAATGAACGCCCGAGCTTCATTTCGCGCATATATTCGCCGGAGGACATGCCGGCGAAGCGATTGAATATGCGGTTGATATAGCGCGCCGAAAACCCCAGTTCGGATGCTACACGCGCGGGGGTAATGGGTTCGGAGATATGTGCCGAGATGAAAGCGAGCGCTTTTGTGTAAAGAGCCATTTCCCTGCGTGAGCTTACCGACGGCGGTGCGGCAGCGGATGCGCCCAGCGCACGGGTGAAATTCTCCCGGAACAGCCAGTATATCATATCGGTCACGAGGGCATGGACGCGCCGGCGGGCATAAGGCGCGTTCCCCTCTATCTCGCGGTCTATTTCCGGGAGCACGGCGGCGGGCGATCGCATCCGGTAGTGCGATTCTTTCGCGAGCGCGGAGATCGAAGCGACGAAAGAACGATACGGCGGCGGCGCGGCTATCGAGAGCATGAAGCCGTCAAGTACGACGGGTATCGGACCTGTCATCCAGCGATGACGTTTCCCGGCAGGGATGAATATCGTCTCGACGGGTTTGCGCTCGCATCGTTCGCCTTCGATCTCGTAGCAGATGCTGCCGCTGCGCACAAAGCTGTACTCGTGATATTCATGCGTATGGAACGCTGTCGCCTCGTTCGGCGTGCTCGTGCGCTGATGGAAAAGCGCTATCGTCACGGCGATGCCGTCAAGATCGATGACGCGCTGGCGAGAGAGCGCTTCGGAAAGGAACGTGTTCTTCTGGTCGTCCGGAAGGAAATCCATGGGGAGAGTATATCAAATGCCGTACGGTTTACAATGGCCGGAAAATACGATAGGATAGGACAAAGACAAAAGGATGTCCCATGGAACCGAAAAAACGCGATCCGAACGCACCGAAGCATCTGTCGATAATCGTCCGCGACCCCGACGGCAGGGAATGGAAAACGATACTGGCCCAGGAGAAGGTGTTCTCCACCGGGTCCATCGGATTCTATGCCGGCGATAAAGTGGAGAATCCCGAAAGCCATGAACGATATCAGGTGAGCATCAATATCACCCTTATCGGGAGCAAGCCGGACGGGAAATGAGCGCGCTGAGGCTCCGCCTCAGCGCTTCTCATTTTTTCCGGTTTGCTGTATACTGGAGCACAAGGAGCGAGATGGTATGATCGAACTCGCCGTCATGACGACCGTAGTCCTCTTTCTGCTCGGGGTCATCGTCTACTATATCTTCCGCATGATATACATGCCCCAGCAGATATCGGCGGTGCAGAAGCTCGTCGAGAACAAACAATATCCCAACGCCATACGCATCATCAAGAACATGCTCGCACAGAAGGGCAACAGCGGCATTTACGGACAGCTGCATGCGCTCCTCGGCGACTGCCATTCGGGTGCCGACAATCTCGCCATGGCGATCGTTGAATACCGCGCGGCGCTCCGCGATACGAAAAGCGAGAGCCTGCAGTTCGAGGTGAAGCTGCGCAAGAAGCTCGGCAAGGTACTGCTTACGCTCAACAAGACCGAGGACGCGCTTAAGGAATATCTCATCCTCGCCAAGGTGGACCCCAACAGCCACGAGCCGTATTTCTTCATCGGGAAGATATACTACGAAAGCAGCAACTACGATAATGCGTGCGGGTATCTTGCCAAGGCTATCGAGATCAATCCCCAGTTCGGCGAATCATTCATGTACCTCGGGCTGGCGAAATTCAATTCCGGCAAAGAGGTCGAGGCGCTCGACTTTCTCATCAAGGCGCTCAAATTCGATCCGAAGAACCCGCTGCTCCATTATCATCTGGGCAAGCTCTACCGCAACGGGAAGGACTATCTCAAGGCGCTCGAGGAATTCGAGCTTGCGCTGCGCGATAACGATCTCAAACGCAAGGCCTTCCTTGAACGCGGGCTGTGCTTCATCGAGATCGGGAATTATCTCAAGGCGATCGTCGAACTTGAGCGCGGACTTGCGGGACTCCCGGGGGACGACAACGTGAGCATCGCCACGCGGTATGCGCTCGCGAAATGCTTCGAGGAAACGCGCGATCTTATTTCCGCCATCGAGCAGTGGGAGAAGATCAACGCCATACGCGCCGGGTATCTTGATGTCGCCGAGAAGCTCACTACCTATGCGAGCCTGCGCCATGACGATGCCATGAAGGATTATCTCACGGCGTCCAATAATCGTTTCGAAGAGCTTGTCAGAAAGCTCGTTGCGGTCATGGGCTTCAAGATACTCGATATGCGCTTCGAGATGAACGGCGATGCGGTCATCAACGCGACGGAGGCCGACGAGGTCAAGTGGCGAAACGCGAAACTGCTCAATCGCATCATCCGTATCCGGCGGGAGACGCAGAAGGTGCAGGAGCCCGAGATACGGCAGATCCTCGATATCGCGAAAAAGAACAATATCAGCCGCGCGGTGTTCATTTCACCCGCGAAATTCTCCGACCAGGCCCTGGCATTCGCCACCTCGCGCCCTATCGATCTCATCGACGGTTCGGGCCTCCAGTCGCTCCTCAAGAAGGCGCAGCAGGTGAAGCTCGATGAGAGCGGCAGTGCGATAACAACGCCCGACCGTGACGAAGCCCACGAGGAAGAGCTCAAGGAAGAGAACGAGGCCGAGGGGACGGAGAATTGAAAGAGGTTCGCGACCGGTATTTCCGGAAGGCGAAAGAGGAACAGTATCTTGCCCGCTCGGTGTACAAGCTTTCGGAAGCGCTTGAGAAGTTCTCATTCATACGCCCTGCCGACCGTGTTCTTGATGTCGGCTGCGCACCGGGGTCGTGGAGCCAGTTCCTGACGCGATCGGTCATCACCACCGGTTCGGTCACCGGCATCGATATACTCCCCGTACAGTTCAGTCATCCGCATTTCACGTTCATCCAGGGCGATATCAAAACGATCGACGCCGCATCGCTCGTCCGCGGGGGGCTGTTTTCCGCGGTGATAAGCGATGCCATGGCGAACACCATCGCCGACCCCGAGGCGAACCATTATCGCTCTATCAATCTCTGCCGGGTGATAACACGCGCGCTGCCCGCGCTCCTTTCGCGAGGCGGCCACTTTTTCATCAAGGTGTTCGATGGTCCCGACCTTACCGCATACCGCACCGAACTGAAGGCGATGTTCGCAACTGTAGCGAATTTCAAGCCGAAAAGCTCGCGTGAGGAAAGCCGTGAGCTCTTTCTCTGCTGCCGGGCATTCCATACCTGAATTAAAAAATCCTTCCTTAATTGACGATACTTATAAGGCGGTCCGGTCCCTCCGGACGAGGATATCGGTATGATGAGCATTCGCCGGCGACGGCAATTGACAAAAATAGGCGTGACGATAGCCATAATCGCGGCTATCGTTGCACTTATTGCATGGCTGTCGTTCGGTGCGAAAGGGCTTACGAAAAGATCGGTGTACGTACGTGAATTGCCGCGCTCGACGTTACTCTATCTCGCCTGCAAGGGGCCCTTGCGCCTGACCGAGCGCTTCCTCGAATCCGAATATGCGAGCGATCTGCGAGAGGAAGAGGCAGTGCGTACCTCGCTTCAGGCGCTGCGGTCGGCCGTCACGGCGTGCAACTCCCTGCCGTTCTTTCCGCGCTCCATCATTCGCTCAGCCCTTTCGCGGGACGCCGCGTTCATCCTTCTCAGCGGTGATGCCACGAATATCGCCGAAAGCAGGGCGTATGTCGTCGCCGATATCGGGAATCTTCCCTGCGCCGTACTCTCGATCATCGGCACGCCGGTATCGACGATCAGGCTTGCGGGGAGACATCTCGAGAAACGGCGTTCGTCCTATCGCGGGGTGACCGTGGAGGAATGGCGCGAGGGCGATGCCCCCGTGTTCTACAATGCATGGTTGCGCGGGCGTATCATCGGTACGGGCGGCTACAGCAATCTTGTGTTCCTCATCGATTTTTACCGTTCGAAGGGGCCGGCATTGTCCGAAGAGCGATTCCTCCGCGATGCGGCCGATCCCGGTGCCGCTCCGGTACAGGCCTATTTTCACACGGCACGTTTCCGTACGTCGGCATTGTCCTCCGTGGAGCCGTTGGCATTCATCGCCGGCAAGCTCATACGCGGTGATGAGGTCTTCGCCTCTGCCCGTCCGCACGCGCGTGAAACGGATGTGACGCTTTCCATCAATCATCACGGGAATGCCTCGTATGAACTGTCCGAGGTCTTCGGGCCGGCGCGGAAAAAAACGGCGCATCTGTATTTCCCGCGCTCAACGGTGCTCCTGCTTTCACTTTCTGCGCGCGATATGGGCCGCTGGTATGCGTCGGCGTACGCGTATGCGACCACCATGACCAATGTCCGCTTTGCAGCGGCCCTTGCCGCTTCATTGAACAGCATGAACGCGCGTACCGGCATAGCCGACCTGCTGCCTGCCGTCGGGGGCGAGGCCGCTATCGGCGTGCTCCGCGGTACCGACACCTATCATGTCGTCGTCATGTGCGTGCTTAAGGATGAAGCGACCGCTTTGCCCGCACTTGAAGCCTCGCTTGCGAAACGCACCAGCGCGCTCCGAAAACGGGAGATACGGTTCAAGGACCGCTTCATCTATTATTACGATCTCGGCGACCAGAAGATATTCTTCTGCCCGATCAGGGACCGTTTCTTCTTCTCGTACGACCTGGACGCGCTCAAGGACGTCATCGTAAGCGCATCGCGTAACGACAATCTTGCGTCAAAAAGTCCGCACATGAACGCCATGGGGCTTGCCCCGTCGCACGGCATGTTCTATTTCAATTTCCCGCTGTCGTACGAATATTTTTCGACGTTCGGCATGCTCCGCCGCGAAAGCTTCCCGCGCATCGTGTATCTCAGCCTGCGCGCGGAGAGCGATACGCTCTCGCTTTCCGGGAAACTCCTCGTCAATCTTGAGCGGGCACGATAAGAGATCCGAGATCAATCTTCCTCTTCGGCGAGCCGTATGTGGAGTTCCTTCAGCTGGCGCGGCGTAACGCCTGCCGGTGCACCCATGAGCAGGTCCTGCGCCTTCTGGTTCATCGGGAAGGCTATGACCTCGCGTATGTTCGTTTCGTTCGCAAGGAGCATGACCATACGGTCTATGCCCGGTGCGATGCCCCCGTGCGGCGGTGCGCCGAACTTGAACGCATTGATGAGCGCGGGGAATTTCGTATCGACGACGCTCGAATCATATCCGGCGATCTGAAACGCCTTGTACATGACGTCCGGACGGTGATTGCGTATCGCGCCGCTTGAGAGTTCGATGCCGTTGCAGACGATGTCGTACTGATAGGCGAGTATATCGAGCGGGTCCTTCTTCTCGAGCGCTTCCATCCCGCCCTGCGGCATGGAGAACGGGTTGTGCGAGAAGATGACCTTTTTTTCCTCGTCGCTGTACTCGAACATGGGAAAATCGGTTATCCAGCAGAATTTGAACACGTTCTCTTCGATGAGTTTGAGATCAGTGCCTATCTTCGTGCGTATCTGACCGGCGAGACTGTCCGCCGCTTTCTGTTTTTCGCAGATGAAGAACACAACGTCGCCGCTGCCGATGCCGCAGCTGTCGGTTATCTCCTTGATGCGCTCCGGTGTGAGGAATTTCATGAGCGGCCCCTTTATCGAGCCGTCCTTTTCGAACTGGAGATACGCAAGGCCTTTCGAGCCGAGGGACTGCGCGAACTCGACGAGCTTGTCAAAAAAGCTCCGCGGCTCATCGACGATGCCCTTCACCGGTATCGCGCGGACGACGCCGCCCTTCGCGATAATGTCCTTGAATATCTTGAAATCCGAGCGCTTGAAGATGTCGCTCACATCGCGGTTCTCTATCGGTATGCGGAGGTCCGGCTTGTCGGTGCCGTATTTCACCATGGACTCACGGTACGGGATGCGGGGGAACGGGGGCTTCGTCATCTGCCACGAGGAGAACTGCGTGAATATGGTGTACATCACATCCTCAAGCGTCGTAAAGATATCGTCCTGCGTGACGAACGACATCTCGATATCGAGCTGATAGAATTCACCGGGCGAGCGGTCGGCGCGTGAGTCCTCGTCGCGGAAACAGGGCGCGACCTGGAAGTAGCGGTCAAACCCCGACATCATGAGGAGCTGCTTGAACTGCTGCGGGGCCTGCGGGAGTGCGTAGAATTTCCCCGCGTGCACGCGCGAGGGTACGAGATAATCGCGCGCGCCTTCCGGGCTCGATGCGGTGAGTATCGGCGTCTGGAATTCGTTGAAACCGAGCGATGTCATCTTCTGGCGTATCGCTGAAATCACCTTCGCGCGGAGGATGATGTTCGCATGCAGGTGGTCCTTACGCAGATCGAGGTAGCGGTACTTCAGACGCAGCTCTTCGGATGTCAGATCGTCCGGGAATACGCTGAAGGGCACTATCTCTGCGATTCCGAGCACTTCGTATGCGCTTGCTTCCACTTCTATCGCACCGGTGGCGAGCTTCGGGTTGACGTTCTCCGGGGTGCGTTCTATCACAACGCCGTCGAAGCGCACCACCGTCTCCTTGGGAAGATGCGAGACGGCATCCTGGAACGGCGCCGAGGGGCGTACCACCACCTGCGTGAGCCCGTAATGGTCGCGCAGGTCTATGAAAAGAACACCGCCATGGTCGCGTTTATTGTGTATCCAGCCGCTCACGCGGACGGTTTTCCCGACATCCGCCTTGGAAAGCGCTCCGCAGGTATGCGTTCGATAGGTGTGCATATTCATCCTCATATCATATTGAATGCGGCGCCATTATATAGTAAATACCGATGTGCCGCAACGCCGGGTGAATGAATTTATTTTGTAGGTGAAATGCTCTGATCGATTGACGCCAAATTAAGAGGGATAGACACGAATTGCACGAATAACCACGAATAATTCGTGGAAATTAGTGTAATTCGTGTCTGGCTGCTGATTCCGGCCTCATGCAATTATTTCGCTGCGTTACCATAATAGAAAGTCAAACACCACGCCGAGGGGGGTATTGCATAAATATCCTGAAAATGTATAATCCTTCACACGGAAATAACTGCTAAACCATGAGCTTGACCGAAATGGAGGAGTCGCTGGCGTTTTCGCAAAATAATAAAGCGGGAACAATAGCGCAATTGAACGAATCACTTTACGATCTCGTATTATTAAGAGGAGTTAGAAGAAATGAAAAAGATTCTCACATCACTGATGGCGGTATGCGTTATCGCAAGCTCGTCATTCGCGATCACTTCGCTGCAATGGGGCTACAGCTACGGCCTGTTCGAGAACGACGTATATATGGCGGCTGATCCGCTCTACATTTTCAAGGTTGAAAAGAACATCACTGACCTTGGCTGGAGAGGGTTCAATGCGACCATGAACACGGTGAACTGGGACGGCATGATAGGTCTTATGACCGGTCTTCCTGTTCGAATCACCTTGGCCGTGAACGATACGGAAAACATTTCGCCGATGTCCAATTTTTCGTTAAGCACCAATATTCGGCAAAACGGAACGAATTTTGCGAACAGCACGATCGCCGGAAATCTCACGCTTGATAACTCGCAGCGCAACATCAAACTCGTTGCCAGCCTTATCAACAGCGATGCGATGAAGCTCGGTATATCGTATGAGCTTATCATGAACATGAACAATCGTTCTGGAACGCTTGATAATCTCGGCGCGCAGCAGGGGAACTTGGTGTCCAACGCGCTTGCGACCAATAACGGGACCATCTGGAATACGCTCACGTTGGGATATAATCCCGGTAACCGGCAGAGCACGAATACGATCACGCATATACTGACCCCGGCCGTGAAAATGGGCGATATGCAGATCTACATACCGATATCGTATCGGCTTGTTGAGAACGCGACCATCGGCTCATACGGCGAGACCAACGTGTTCCCGACGAATACGATCACTACGCCGGTCGCCAGCAACCAGAACTGGGTGAACAATACGAGCGTTAATTATTTCGGGCTCGGTGCCGCAACACGAATGACGCTCGCAAAGGACATCGGACTGAAACTGTATGCATCACTGAACGCTGCTCTCGGAATGCGCTTCAACGGCGCTACCGCCATCAACTCGGGGAGGAGAGATTATGTCCCTGCGGTGGGGTACACGAGCAACGTGACAGTGTCCAATGTGACGTATCAGGACGGGTATATGGCGCTGCCGCTTTCGACGAGTAACTGCCTCTATATGAACACGCGCATCGCCGACAACAAGATAAAACTTGGAGCCGGCCTCGGACTTGAGGCGACATACACGCCGGAATCGTACGTACAATCGACGACGAATTTCACTCTTATGGGGTCGAATGGATACAGCTATCAGCTGCAGACACCGACGGCGAACACGACCAGCATGAATGTACAGACCATTGCGGGAAGCATATTCGTTCCGGCCGCTGTTCAGATCGATTGCACGGAGTGGTTGGCGATACGCGCCGGCATACAGCCGAGATTCGCGTATTCGTATTCCTCGACGACAAGCACCTCAGTGCCGAATAAGATCACTTCGACGTTGATCACCAACGGCGTGACGACAACGACCACGAACTTCGGTGCCGGCAACGAAACGGCATCTACCAATGTGGCGGGACTCGCAAGCTGGACTACTGGTGTAGCGTATTCAGTCGGTCTTACGTTCACCGTTTCGAAAGACTTTACGATCGACATGCAGTACGTCAACACAGGTACCGTTGTTGCAACGGATATCTGGTCTCTCGGCAACTGGTCGATACAAGCAAGCATGCGCTTCTAGTATCTACTGTAACCTTATCACAAAAAGGCCGTCCGCACAGTAACAGCGGACGGCCTTTTTCATTTGTTGTGTGCAGCAATGCGGTGCAGATCGCTCTTTATAATAATCGCAAAGCAACTACGGAGGCTGTCGCGAAAATGCTACTCGCCCATAACGAAGAATAATGAGCATCAAGAATTTATCAGGATCGATGAGAACAGCGGGTTGCAACCCGCTGTTCTCTATTTTCGCGACAGACGCCTACGCGGTCGCCACCATATCCGTGGCTTATTTTCCTTACCTGCAATACACATTCTCACACCTATTGACAGCGCCCATGTGATAAATCAGTTACGCTACCGCATCAGATAGACGATCATCGAAACGCCTGCCGCAATGCAGTAGAAACCGAACACGAAAAAACTCCCGCGGCGTATCATGGCGATGAGGAGCCTCAGCGCACAATAACCGAATACGAACGCGCTTATAAATCCGACGGCAAGCGGGATGAGTTCCATAGCGGCGATGTTCTTCACGTCAAGGAGCGCCGCTCCGGCGACCGCGGGTAAAGAGAGCAGGAAAGAAAGGCTTCCTGCGGCTGCCGGCGATATCCCCGAGAGAAGCGCTGCGGTTATCGTAATCCCTGAGCGTGAAATGCCGGGAAAGAGGGCGAGCCCCTGCGCGATGCCGACGATAATGGCAATGATGACGGTCGGCTTGCGATGCTGTCCATAGCGTTTCGCCAGAAGCGATGCGAAGAGTATGAAACCGGTGACGATGAGCCCCGCCGAGAACGTCATGAGCATGCCGCGTTCCGCCTCTGCATCTGATGATACGGTGTCTTTGAGCGGAACGCCGAGCATTTTCATCGCAAAATAAACGAGGAAGGTCAACGCCGTTGCAGTGAGAACGTAGATGACGAAGCGCAATTGCTCGTTCTTACGCCAGGTGCGCCGTATGTCCTTTATCGATGACGGGGTGAGTGCTTTCATGAAGCCTGTGATCACCGTGCGTATCTCCTCTCGGAACACGATGACAACGGCAAGCAATGTCGCGCAATGGAGCGTGATATCGAAGGCGACGGTGTTCATGGAAAGATCGAAGCCGAAGAAGTGATGCAGAAATCGCAGATGCGTCGAGCTTGACACGGGAAGGAATTCCGTTACACCCTGTACGGCGCCGAGTATGAAGGCTTCAAGCATCGCGCGCTATCGCCATTTGTACGATTCAACGATGAGCGTGGAGACGGCGAGACAGACGGTTATCCATGTAATGAAGAAGAGGATGTTCGACACGTCGATGAGGCCCTTGGTGAAATTGGCGAACTGCGTGGTTATCGATATGGCCTCGAGCACGCGCTTGGCGGAGTAGAACATATCCGCTATCCAGTTGATCACATACGCGAGGAGTGCGAGCGAGACGCCGAGAATGGCGGCGACAAGCTGCGAACGCGTGAGCGATGTGGCCACAAGGCCGAGCCCGAGCACGGCCGCGCCGAGAAGGAATAGCCCGAGATAGCCTGAGAGTATGACGCCGACATCGGGCGTGCCGAATATCATGAGGAATACCGGGTAGGCGAGCGTTATGATAAGGAACGATGCGTAGACGGTGAGCACCGAAAGATATTTGCCGAGCACATATTCGAACGACTGTATGGGAGAGGTCATCACGAGCTCGAACGTTCCCGACGATTTCTCCTCGGAAACGAGCTTGATGCAGAGAATGGAAAGGAAGAGTATCGAGAAGAAACCGATATTGTAGAGCGAGTTCTCCATCACCGCGAGCTTGACGAAGTGAATGTCCATGGTGAAGAAAAAGCCCGTGAGCGCGAGATAGATGAAGCCGAGTATGTAATAGAGCGGCGATATGTAGAACGAGCGGAGCTCGCGGAGGAATATCGTGCGTACGTTGCGCGCCTTCATGCATGTGCCCCGGCATGTGCCCCGTGTGCATTGCCCTTGTGCGTCAGGTGAATGAATATCTCTTCGAGATCGATGGCGTTCGCCGTCAATTCGACGACATCGTACCCTTTCGTGACGAGCATGCGCGCGACGTCGGACCGTATATCGGTGCCCGTTTCGCTCTGTATGCGGATAAAGCCGTCCTCGGCGGTCTTCACGCTCGATACGCCGATCATGCGTCGAAGGTCCGCCACCGCTTCATTCATTTTTTCGCGGACGCGCACGAGCACATTACCGCCCTTTATCTCCGTCTCCACGCGGCGCTTAAGCCCTTCGATGGTGTCGGTGGCGATGACCTTACCGCCGTTGATGATTATCGCGCGCTTGCATGTCGCTTCTATCTCGGGGAGTATATGACTTGATATGATGACCGTGCGGCTTCCGGCGAGCGATGAAATGAGCGAACGTATCTCCACGATCTGATTGGGATCAAGGCCCACCGTCGGCTCATCGAGTATGAGCACATCGGGTTCATGCAGTATCGCCTGGGCGAGCCCCACGCGCTGGCGGTACCCCTTCGAAAGACGGCCTATCACGACGCGCCGCTTATCGGTCAATTTCACGAGCTCCATGGCCGTATCGACCTTCGAAGCGATAGCGTTCGATGCGACGCCTTTCAGTTCCGCGCAGAAGGAAAGATAATCGGCCACGCGCATTTCGTTGTAGAGCGCCACGTTCTCAGGCATATAGCCGATGCGCTTTTTCACCGAGAGGGGATCGTCATGCACTTCGGCGCCGGCCACGAACACTTCACCGGATGTCGCCGGAAGGAAGCCGGTGATGATGCGCATGGTCGTCGTTTTCCCCGCGCCGTTGGGGCCGAGAAGCCCGACGATGTCCCCGCGGGCTACCGTGAATGAAACATCGGAGAGCGCGCGGTGTTCGCCGTAATCCTTGACGATGGAGCGTACTTCTATCATGGCGCCGCAGTATACCGCGTCCGCGCTAAAAATCAAGACAAAAGACCGTCCTTTTCCCTTGCGGCGGCGATATCGTTCACCGCATCGGCCGCCACGATACAGCTCTTCGCGGCCAGGCGCTTCCCGATCTTTTCGGCTGCATCCGCACCGATGCCGTGTTTCGCCGCGGCACCGCGTGCGGATATATTCCCTTCGCCCGAAAATCGTATCACGCGCGCCTTACTGCGCTATGGCCTCGATGTCGATGGTAAGCGTAACGCTCTCGCTGACCGGCATTTCGCCCTTTTTTCCCACGCCGAAATCGGTGCGATTGATGACACCCGTTGCGGTACCGGCGATGCGCGTCTTGCCGTTCTTGTCCGTCATGCTCCCCGTGATAACGAGGTCGAGCGTTACGGGTTTTGTAACTCCGTGCAGCGTAAGATCGCCGAGGATCTTCCCGCCCGCCTTCGTCCCCGTATACGACTTCATGACGAATTTCGCCGCGGGAAACTGCTTCACATCGAAGAAATCGGCGCTGCGAAGATGGTTATCGCGCATATCCACACGCGTATCCACGCTTGCCGTGTCTATGTCGGCTGACAGCGCACTGATGACGCCCTTCTCCTCATCGGCGGAGAACGTCGTCGTGAACGTCTTGAACAGTCCCCGCACCGTGCTTATCCCAAGATGTTTCACGGAGAAGCCGATGCTTGAATGCGCCGGGTCCGCGATATACGTTCTCGCGGAGAGCGCAGCTGCAAGAAGCATGAACGAAAGTGGGATGATCGCTTTCATGAGGAACTCCTTCTCAATATTTACTTCGCAGATAAGGTAATAATCCAAGCCGGCGAAGTAAACACCGGACAGCGGCATACGCGATCACTCGCTGCCGCGGCGGGTCTCACCCGAATTATCACGTAAGAAAATAAAACCACGGAGAGCACAGAGGACGTAAGAGAGTGCAATAAAAAGCATGGAGGATAATGCGCAGAGGGTGTCATCTTTCGGGTGAAAATGTTCAGCTGCCCTTCCGTTCTTTCTCGGCCTTTTCTCCGTGATCTCCGTGGTTTCTCTTTATCCTTATGTGAGGATTTGGGTCTCACCGTATTCTTGCTATTTCGCCGGGAAAACTATACCATGGCGTATTATTATGTAAACATGAAGAGGAATCGTATGCAGGTCCTTCTCAACGATACGCCGTTCGATCTCAAGGTCGAACAGGAAAAGACCGTGGCCGATATCATCGCAGGCATGGAAACGTGGTGCGCCGGCGAGCGCATGGCGATAACCGATGTCGTCGTCGACGGGAACGTGCTCTATGTCGTCGATAATGCCGGGAGCGATGTGCCGATTTCCGGCGTGAAGACGATACATTTCCACGCAATGGCATACGAGGAATACGCGTACACGTCGCTTACGAGCGCATACGAGCACATCGAACGCCTCGTTGCCGCGAAGGATGACGCATCCGTGAAGCTTGCCGACGCGGTGGACGGCATCGGATGGCTCATCTCGATACTCCCGCGATCGGCGCATCTGCTCGGCATCAATCTCAACGAGGAGAACACGAACGAGAAGCTGAAGCTCCTTGAAATAAAGAAAGAGCGGCTCGCACGGCTTGTGAACGATGCGGATGCGTCCGCACGGAAATTCTTTGCCGATGACATAGTCCCGTTCCTCGCCGACCTCGGGCATCATGTGCTCCTGCACATCGCCAATGCCGAGATACAGCTCTTGAAGCTGATCGGCGGCGCGATAACGGCGGAGAACGCGCATGAGCGCCTTGCCTCGCTCATCGGGCTCGTCACCCCGCTCTCATCGCTGCTCGACAAGGTCGTTATCCTCCTCCACAAGGGACGCGATAAGGCGGCGCTTACCGGCATCGATAAATTCTGCGACGGCGTGGGGAGCATCATCTCCGTCCTTGCGCGCATACAGGAAACGTTCTCGCTCGACTATTCGTCCATCACGCACGGGAACGTCACGCTCGAAGCGCAGATAAAAAGCCTTCAGGATGTGCTCGTGGGCGTGCTCGATGCGTTCAAGACCGACGACTACGTCACCGTATCCGATCTCCTCGCCTATGAATTAAAGCCGCGCCTGGATACGCTCGCCCATCATCTTACCGCACTCGATACGGTCATTAAAACGCGCACACCGAAGTAGCGGAACAATCCCGTGGCGGAGTCGAGCGATCTTTTTGATGAAGCGCCCCCGCCTGAGGGGACATCCGGTTCGAAAGGCCCGCTTGCCGACAGAATGCGCCCGCGGACGCTCGCTGATATGGCCGGTCAATCGCATATTCTCGGAGAAGGAAAACCCCTCCGCCGATTGATAGAAAGGGATATTCTCACCTCGCTTATTTTCCACGGCCCTCCGGGAACCGGCAAATCGACATTGGCGGCCATCATCGCCGAACGCACGCACTGCGCGTACCTCCGCATCAACGCCGTTCTTTCCAACGTGGCGGAACTCCGCGATGCGATACGCACCGGCGAAAAGAACCTCCGCGCCGGAAAGAAGACGATACTCTTCATCGATGAGATACACCGCTTCAACAAAGGCCAGCAGGACGCGCTCCTCCCCTCGCTCGAGGCGGGCACGGTGATACTCATCGGCTCGACAACGCAGAACCCGTATTTCTATCTCACCAATGCGCTTCTCTCGCGCGTCATGCTCTTCGCGTTCAAGGAACTCTCCGACGACGACGTGCGCTCATCGGTCATGCGCGCCATCTCCCATGCCGACGGTCTCGGGAACGAAAAGGTCGCCATCGACGACGACGCGGTCACCGCCATCGTCAAGGCCGCGCTCGGTGATGTGCGCAAGGCGCTCACGTATCTTGAATTCGCTTTCCTCGCTTCCGTCATGGACGAGGACCGCGGCACCGCGGTCACGCGCGACATTGTTTCCGAGGTGGTGCAGAAGAAGGCACTCCGCTACGACCGCGACGGCGATGAGCATTATGATGTCATAAGCGCGTTCATAAAATCGATACGCGGGAGCGACCCCCACGCGGCCGTCCACTATCTCGCGCGCATGCTTGAGTCCGGCGAGGACCCGCGTTTCATAGCCCGCCGCCTCTCGATACTTGCCGCCGAGGACATAGGCTTAGCCGACCCCAATGCACTCACGGTGGCCGCCTCCGCGTTCACGCTCGTCGATCTTGTCGGCATGCCGGAGGCATCGCTCATACTCTCCGAATGCGCGCTCTATCTCGCGCTGAGCCCGAAATCGAATTCGGCATATCGAGCGATAAACAAAGCGCTTACCGAAGTTCGCGCCGGTGATGTGCCGGCGGTACCGAATTATCTCAAGGATTCTCACTCATCCGAACGCGATAAGAACGGTCCGGGTGAATACAAATATCCGCACAATTTCCCCTATCACATCGTCGCGCAGGAATATCTGTCGAAGAATGCATCGTACTACGATCCTGCGGACATCGGTTTCGAGAAGGAACTGAAGAAGCGATATGAGTGGATAATGAAGCAATTGAAGGGCGGGTGAGTGTTCGATCAATGCAAGACCACATGCGTCATATTCGTTGCTGTCACCGTCATCCGTACTATCGATGCCGGGTGATTCGCGACCGTAAGATACGACACGCCGTTTATCATGTGATGCACATCCGCATGTGAATGCCCGCTCAGCACATAGGATACCGACCTCGTTTCGAAAAGATACATGAGATATGCCGCCTCTTCGATATCGGTATACTGCTGCGTCTCGGTTATCGCCGGGCTGAAGAATTGAAAGTGCGTGAACACGATGCAGTGTGCTTCGGAGCGGCTCGCCAGCGTCTGTGAGAGCCAGTCATACTGCTTTTTTCCGAGCGTGCCGTTCGCAGAGTCCATAGCTATGACGCGAAGCGCTCCGGCGGAGAAGGAGTATATCGAACGGCCGATGTGCTCGCGGAAATTCGTCCAGCCGCCGAAGTAGAGGTCATGATTCCCCGGGACGGCGAACCAGGGTATGCCGAGCGCGGCTGTCGCTTCCCGCATGGCGTTCGTAAAGAGTATCACATCGCTTCTCAAGCCGTTCTGCACGAGATCGCCTGCGGCGAGGACGAATTCATCGGCAGCGATGAGCTTTAGGGAAAGCGATGCCACACGCGCTGCCGACTCCGCGTCGTGCACGTGCGTATCGGCGATGACGACGAAGGAGTACGGCGGCGTGAGCGAAAGGTTCGTCGGCGCGGGGAGCGAAAGCCCGTCGTTGAAGCGCTCATCGACATCGGAGGAGGCGAGGAAGCCGAACGGATCGAGCGAGCAGCCGAGCATGAGCACGGCACCGAGCGCGGCAGCGAGCACCGCGCGCATCATAGTGTCACCCGTCCGCCGATGCAGATAAAGATCACGGCATAGGTGCCCGCCAGTGCAAGGGACCCGCTCGGGCGTATCGTCACATCGGCAAAGACGCGCCACGGTGCGGAGACAAGGAATTCATTGCGCATGCGGAGCATGATGGTGCCGAAATTGCCGATGTAGAATTCATCGAAGTTGCCGAACGACGCCGTGAGCGTCCAGAATTCGTTGAAGAATGCGAAGGTGCATCCGATCTGATAATGGAAGAGCGTTTCGAAGACGGGGCTTGCGTAGTGAAAAATGTTCCATATCGCGGCGCTGTCGGCGGTGAAGGAACGCAACGCAACGCCGAATTCAGCGAAAAAGAACTGCATGCGCCAGGACAGCGAGGGGATGATGCCGTGCACTGCTTTGAGCGATGCGGGGAATATATCGGCGATGAAGGAGACGCCGGCACCGAGACCGGTAT
Source organism: Spirochaetota bacterium (assembly GCA_038043445.1). Lineage (NCBI taxonomy): Bacteria > Pseudomonadati > Spirochaetota > Spirochaetota bacterium. The sequence goes on along the minus strand of JBBTBY010000013.1, from coordinate 3,035 downwards.
CGAGGATATTCTCATATCGCACGGAAAGGAAGTACCCGTCAAGCGACGGTGACATCCACGTGAACGAAATACCCGCGGACGCACGCACGTGATCCCACAGAAGCGCACGGTAGAGCACGCGCGTATCGAACGATACCCCGAGCATTCGGTTCACATCGAGGGCGGCATAGGCTTCCATGTCGTGTGATATCCACGACACATTCGTGTTCGTCGCCCCGAAACATGGTACAGTGAAGAAGCCTGCGATGCAGAGGGTGATACAGGCGCGTGAAAAGCGCACACCGAAGCGGGACATCATTCCTCTTTCGCCCCGCGGCTCATGAGCGCCATGAGCTCTTCTTTCGCATTGGATTTCTCAAAGAGAACGCGGTACACGCTCTCGGTTATCGGCATGACGACCTTATGCTTTTTCGCGTATTCATGTATCGCCTTCGCCGCATATACGCCCTCGGCGACCTGCTTCATCGATGCACGAATATCATCGTAGTTCTTCCCTTCGGCGATGAGGCGCCCCACGTGATGATTGCGGCTCAATTCGCTCGCGCAGGTGACGATGAGGTCGCCCACGCCCGAAAGTCCGTAGAACGTCTTTGCCTTCGCCCCGTGCGTAACGCCGAAGCGCACTATCTCCGCCAAGCCGCGCGTGATGAGCGCTGCTTTGGGATTATCGCCGAGATGAAGCCCGTCGATGACGCCCGCTGCGATGGCGATGATGTTCTTGAGCGATCCGCCGAGTTCTACTCCCTTCTGATCATCGGACGTATAGACGCGGAAATACGGCGGCGTCATGAACACATCGCGGATACGGCGCGCTGTCGACAGCTTTTTCCCCGCAAGGACCACCGCGGTAGGCACAAGACGCCCCACCTCTTCGGCATGCGACGGCCCCGAGAGCGTGAGCACTTCCACGCCTTTCGGCAGAACGCTTCGCGCCACTTCGCTCATCGTACGCGTGCTGCCGACCTCAAGCCCCTTCGTTGCGGATACGACGACGGTCTTCTTCGTTATGAACGGCGCTATGCCTTCCGCCGCCGAGCGATAGGCGAATGACGGCGTGACCATCACGATAACATCCGTATCGCGAGCGGTGTCCTCAAGGGAATCGGAGAAGCGTATCGAGGCATTGAGCTTGATGTCGGGAAGATATGTCCTCGATTCACGATCGCGGCTAAGCGCATCCAATTCCGGCTTCTCGTATACCCACACGCTTACCGCATGACGCGATGATAGAACGTTGGCAAGCGCCAGTCCCCAGCCGCCGGCCCCGATAATGCCGATGCGATTACTTGTTTCGGCGTCCACCGGAACGCTTTCCTTTCGACGATTTTTTTGCGGCTTTCTTTTTCGAAAAGCTCATTTCCGAGCCGGCAAGAAGACGCTTATAATTCGGTATGTGCCGGATGACGATGAATGCGCAGACGATGAGCGAAAGCGCGAGGAGATACGGATAATCGATGCCGAAGAACCAGGTGTTAAACGACGGTATGCAGAATTGAAATATCGTCAGTATAATGGGAAACGTTATCGCGGCGGCTGTCGAGCCTATGGCGACCGTTTTCCCCGACGCAAAGAACGCAATGCCGAATGCTATCGCTGAGGTGATGACCGACACCGGGGCGAGTACGAATACCGCACCCGCCGATGTGGCAACGCCTTTACCGCCCTTGAATTTCAGATACACCGGGAAGATATGGCCGATGATGGCGGCGAGCGCAGCGGCGACAAGATACCATTTCGGATAGCCGGGAATGAAATGACCGAGAACGAAATAGGCTGCGATGACCATCCCGAGGCCCTTGCCGATATCGAGAACGAAGGCGAATATGCCCGGCACAAGCCCCGCTGAACGAATGACATTCGTAGCGCCGATATTGCCGCTCCCCTTTGTACGGATGTCCACACCCGCAGCAAAACCGATAAGCAGCGAGAACGGAACGGCCCCGACAAGATAGCATGCGATGAACACGGCTGTTGGTATCAGGATATCGCTCATCGTTTCTCCTCCCTGCGCTTCTTGTATCGCATCTCTATCGGCGTGCCCCGGAAATCGTACACTTCCCGCCGGCGGTGTTCGAGATAACGCCGATAATGCATCGCTATTGTATCAGGATGATTGCAAAAAAGCAAAAATGTCGGCGGTTTGATGTCGGTCTGCACCACGTAGAACACTTTGAACGTCGTTTTCCCCGCGGTCACCGAATAGCGTTTGGTGGCGCCGTGAAGAAGCTCGGTAAGCGCATGCGTTTCCAGTTTCGTTTCGCGTACGGCGGCCACCCGGAGCGCGAGCGACATTATCTGATCGGCGTCCTTTTTCTTCATGCCGGAAAGCTTCGTGATCACCGCGTATGGTGCCACCTGCAATTCTTTCCTGAGATACGCTTCATAGTCGGCCCACGATACGTCTTCCGGGTGCTTGTCCCATTTATTGACGCCGATGACAAGCCCGCGCCTTCTATCGACGATGAGCGAGGCTATCTTCTTATCCTGATCGGTGAAGCCGTCGGTGATATCGATGAGGAGTATCGCCACGTCGCACGATTCTATCACCTTTATGGCGCGGTTGACGCTGTAGTACTCGATGTCCTCGGCGACGCGCTTTTTCTTCCGGATGCCCGCCGTATCGACGAGGCGTACGCGCTTACCCTTGAATTCGATGAGCGAGTCGACCGGATCGCGCGTAGTGCCGGCTATCTCGCTTACGATGCTTCTGTCATCACCGACGAGCGTGTTGAGCAGGGTCGATTTACCGGTATTCGGTTTTCCAACGATGGCGATGTTCACTTCATCGGTCGGCCGGGTCTGATCCTCAGTGATCTGCTGATCGACGGGAATATCCGGGATATGCGCTTCTATCACCTCGGTAAGATCGGCGAGACCAATGCTGTGTTCAGCGCTTATCACGAGCTTCTCGGAAAAACCCAGGCGATCGAATTCATACGCCGCCTGCGCACGAGTATCATTGTCCGCTTTGTTGATGACGAGGAGAACGGGCTTGCCGAGTTTTTTTATCCGCCGCGCATAGAAGCCGTCGTCCG
>JBBTBY010000012.1 GCA_038043445.1 Spirochaetota bacterium | reverse complement strand
CGGCAAGCAGCGCTTCGCGCAGGAGAGAAAAACTTCCCTTCGGTATTCTGCCGGCACGTATCTCATCTTCGGTGTAGATCTTAATGCGCCGCAGCAATTCCGACGGCTGCAGGATCGATCGCATGAATTCCACCTGATCGATGCATGTGTTCAGAAAGAAGATACAGAAATCGATGAGCGCTTTCTGAGATAATGAACCGCGGCCGTCGCTGTCGTTCTCACGCTCGCTGTCCGCCGCCATGAGAAGTCTTTTGTATTCGTTTACATTGCGGGCAAGCCCTCGCGCAGCCGACCAGAGACTGCTGCCGATGGTAAGCCGCTTAAGCGATGCGTGCGACATGAGCCGTGCGACGCGCCCATTGCCGTCGAAGAACGGATGTATCCAGAGGAAACGATGATGCGCGGCGGCTATAGCAATGATCTGACGCACTCGCGATAGACCGCCGGGGCTGTATGCCTCATCAAAGCGCTGAAGGAATTGCGGCAGCGCCTGTGCTGCCGGGGGTATATGATGTCCCACTTTCACTTCACGGTCGCGCATCTCACCCGGAACGATCTTTGCTTTTTCACCAGTGGCCGGATTTTCCGTCCATAACATTTCATCAGGCAGACGCCTGCAGAATTCCCGGTGTATCCATTGGGCATACGCCGCCGTCAGCGGTTCTGATGCATCATCCGTGCCTTCATCGATGGCCTTTTGAACCTCGATATGCGCTATAGCTTCTCGCTGCAATGCGCGCTTTTCCGGTGCTTTGTTGAAATCCTGATGAAGTGCCTTATCGATATCGATGGGATGCGTGACATGACCTTCAATGAGATTGGAATAATAGCAGTTCATCGATCTGACAAGGCTGCCGATGGACGCGGTCACTATAGGATCGAGCTGTCCGGCAAGCGAACTCGCTTTCGATATGAGCGTGAGCACGACATCTTCAACGTCGCGGTTTGACTCTTCCGGCAGCATCGGTTCCATGCAGCCGATCTTTGTTATCAGTTCAAAAGCCATATTATTTTGCCGATTTATATTATCAAACATTATAGGTATATTGTTGATAATTGTCAATATTATTGCATTTTATTGCCGATGATTTTGCCGGTATTATTGCCGGTAATAACTGTGCCCATATCATGCGGTTTTGTCCTGATAGTACCATTGCAAGTCCTGAAAGTCAAAGACGGTTCGATCATTTGGCAGTATACTTGTGCCTGATCGATAGTTAAGACTAAGTTATTCCGGCGAGGATAATTTCATGGAAGAAACCTACACTGTATCACTTCCCATCCTGAAAACAGCAGATGTTGTCGTGCTTGGCGGCGGCCCTGCCGGTATTGCCGCTGCTGTCGCTTCCGCCCGCACAGGCGCGAAAACGCTTCTCATCGAACAGAGCGGCTGCCTCGGCGGCATGATGACACTCGGGCTTGTGACGCCTATCGGCGCTACGCATACGACAAGCGGTAAACCGTTCGGCGGCATACTGCAGGAAATGCTCGATCGCGTTGCTGCCGATACAAAACGTTTCGCTGCCGGAACCGAGCATCTCTATTCCTCCCCGCACATTATCAAGCATGTTGCGCTCGATATGGTCACCGAAAGCGGTGCTGATATCCTTTTTCACGCCATGTTCATCGATGCGATACGTAAAGGCGATGCGATACAGGCTATCGTTGTTGCGACAAAGTCCGGTCTGGCACGCATTGATGGGCGTATGTTCATCGATGCCACCGGCGATGGCGATCTTATCGCCCGTACGAAAGAGGAATTCGTTGTCGGCAGCGAGCCGGGTGTTCTGAAAAATCTCACGGTGACCGGGCTTGATACGGTGCACGAGGAGCATGGTGCATACGGTGAATACGATACAAGCGGTCTCATGCAGCCGGTGACCGCCATGTTCACTATGGCGAATGTCGACGGCGCACGTGCGGAAGGGCTCATCAACAAGCGGCTTACCTTCGCCGATATCGGCATTACGAAAGAGGAATTCGGCCGCCTGCCGTATGCGAACACGCCGGGGTTCACTATCGACGGCGACGATATCCCGCTCCCGCAGGGGCGCATACTGTTCTTTAAGACGGCGCGCGCCGGTGAATACGTCATCAATATGTCGCGGGTTACGGCAGTGGACGGGACCGATGCTCTTTCGCTGAGCGCGGCGGAGATCATCGCGCAGAAACAGGTGTTCTTCATCGCCGACTTTCTGAAACGCTTTGTCGATGGTTTCCAGAAAAGTTATACCGTTGAAAGCGCTGCCACGCTCGGTGTGCGCGAAACGCGGCGGCTTGTCGGACGTTTTGTGCTTTCCGGGCGTGAAGCGATAGAATGCGCGCGTTTTGATGACGTCATCGCGCAGGGTTCATATATCATCGATATTCACGATCCCCAGGGCAGACGCAAGGCTATCGGCGGTGCGATCAAAGGGGAATGCTATGATATCCCGTATCGTTCGCTCGTACCGAGAACGGTGACCAATCTCATCGTCTGCGGGCGATGTATCTCCGTCGATCATGTGGCACATTCGAGTACGCGTGTACAAGGGACATGCATGCTTACCGGTCAGGCGGCGGGAACAGCGGCGGCACTTTCCCTATTGGACAAAATCCGTCCGGCGGATATTCCGGCATCCGTGCTGCAGAAAAGGCTCACGCGCGACGGTGTTCTTTTTTACGCTCATTGATCAATGTCGTTCACGGATGCGGCGGAATGATGACGGCGGTTTGCCGCAGTATTTCTTGAACAGTGTGCTGAAATAATAGATAGATGCGAACCCGAGCTTTGCCGCCGTATCGCCGACGCTCTCTCCGGACACGAGCAGCCGCTTTGCGCTGTTGATGCGCTGCTGATTCGCATAGTCGGTTATCGTCATGCCGGTCACCGATCTGAACCGTTTGCTCAGATACACCGGATGCCGCCCGATGATGCCGGCGAGTTCCGAAAGCGGCGGGGGCGGGGTGTGATGCGCCGCAAGATGCTGCTGTATTCTTGTGATAGCATCGACATCGGCCGGCGGTGCGCTGAACGACCGCGCGATCAGCGCCATCATTTCCACCGTTTTTGCAGCGACTATTTCCTGGAACAGGAGCCCTTTGTTCTCAATTTCAGAACGCATGTCATGTAAGATACATCCGATCTGCGGTGGCGCAGCGATAACCGCATAGTCCTTAAGCGTAAGCCCTCGTGCAATATTCTCAAGCGAGGAGTCGATATGCTCAACGAATCGTGTTTTTAATATGCGCCCGAGACCGATCTTGTATCGCGGATGTATCACTGCGGCAGGGCCGTCCCCGACCGCGATGCGGCGTGAGGTCTGTATACCGAGCCAGTAATACGACAGTTTCTTTGCATTGACCAGAAAGCGGTGTTCAATGCGCGGGCTGATGATCAGTACCTGCTCTCCCGACACAGATACAGACGGTGAACCCTCGATGAGCTCGATACTGCTGCTGCCGGATGTAAAATACATTATTTCATAGCCGTGATGGTAGTGGGGGAATGTGTACGGTATCGCATGAGCCTCGTAGCCGAAATGGGTGAGACGCGGGAATGACGGACACGGGGTCTCAATGTAATACATACTCATAGTATAATCGCTGGGTTAATAAAAGGCAAACAAGGCTAATATAACGAAAAGACAGATAAGCGGTGTGAGATATACTATTCACAGATGAATGAAGAATGCAATGATCGGCAGATATGATTTAGGAGGATATTTCATGAATACGAAGTATATCGGTCTTCTTGCCCTCAGTCTGGTCTCAGCCGCGTTCTCAGCCGCGTTCTCAGCTATTCCATCGGCGGTATTCTGGCCGGCACCGCGAGAGATTTCATCCAAGTCCGATCTTATCATTCTCGGGCTCCCAAAAGTGTCAGCACCCGCAGCACTTGCACGGCCCGCGGCGCTGCTCTCACGTGAGCTTGAAAAAGCATATGCAGGCGCTGTTCCGCAAAAAAATGCAACGACCATTACGCTCAAGCTGTCTTCCCGTTTGACGCGTTCTGAGGAATATGCGATCGATGCGTCCGGGCGCAGCGTTATCATCGAAGCGAATGACGAGCAGGGCGTTTTCTGGGGCGTACATTCCCTGATGCAGCTCCTCAAATGGGAAGGGGTGAAAGTATCGGCAGAGGGATATGCATATCCGGGTGCGGCTGTCCATGACTGGCCTGAGACAAGTATTCGTTCATTCATGATACAAGCGCCGTTCGGCGGAACTGCAGAAGAATTAAAGAAGAACCTGGACCTGCTCGCGCGCATGAAGATACGTTATTTTGCATTGGAATTCGGTCCACGAGTGATCTTGGACATCGACCCGACCATGGCGAAGGTGCGGCCGGCGAATCTTCATTTCTCGAAACAGCAGGCAAAAGAGATCATTGAATATGGGCGGAGCCTCGGGCTGGAGCCGATAGGATATTTGAATCTGTTGGGTCATCTGGAAAGCGGATATCAGAAGGCGCCCTTTACCGCGAACTGCGGCATCATGATACAGGACCCGGAAGTCTATGATAAATTCGTTTTTCCCATAGTGAACGAGATGCTGGATGTGTACGGTCCCGTGAAGTATTTTCATTGCGGAATGGATGAGGCAATGGCGCTGTTCAAGTATTTTTCTGAACAAAAGATGGATACCGTCGATCTGCTCGTCAGGCATATAAGCACAATGAACAGGTTCTTTGCCGAAAAGAAGATAAAAATGATCATCTGGCATGATATGTTCCTGTCCCCGGACATGACGAATGTCATAGGCACGAACCTTGGTCCCGCGAATGGCGGAGCGCCGTATAATACCGTCGGCGCATTGGCGAAGCTGCCCAAGGACGTCATCATCGATTATTGGAGATATCAAAAGGAGTTTGAAACATTTCCCGCGATAGATTATTTCAAAGAGCAGGGCTTTTCGGTATGGGCAAGTCCCTGGTATTATCCGTTCCGTTTGGTGCGCTTTTGCGCCCGTAAGGGAGTGCCCACTATGGGTACGATCTGGGCGGGAGTGCCGAAGTGTTTCGCGTTCTCTCCTTCTGATGCGGCGACCGCTCTCTACGCGCAGGCGGCATGGTCGCCTGGGGCGCTTACCACGAATGCAGATGCAGAAGAGAATAGTGCGCCGGATGCCGTCATTGTGACAAAGCGGATGCTCTATGACAGGCAGCGGATAGGGATCGATCCGTGCAGGCTCATTGTTCTCCGGGGGAATGCATCAGCGCTTTCCATCAATTACCCGAAAGATGCGCCGATGGTGCCGGAACAGCATTCCGGCATTCCACTCGACTTTTCCGTTCCCGTATGCTATGAGCCTCTCGTGACAGGCGGAACGCCGCTTGAGAAAGATTCAAAACCGGCAGCGATACTGATCAACGGCAATGATAAAGTGGTGTTGGACGGATGCAATGTATTTCGTGATGCGTACAAGATGGTGTTGTATATGTTCCCGATGGCGTCCACCAAGGCGAATGTCTGGGGGGTCGAGGCAGTGGTATCAAGCAATGGTGTGGTGCTGAGCGTTGCCGGGCGGGACACGGGAAGGAATGAGGATTCGATGGTGCCGGACGGGGGATTTGTTCTTTCCGCTCACGGCGGAGTCGGCTCAAAAATGTACGACAAATTAATGTCGATGAGGAATGGCGATCGTATCGCTGTTCTCGATGCGAGCGATAATTGGATCGGCGGCGCCAGATCGTTCGTTCTTTCGATACGGTCGGCGAATGGAAATACATTCCCCGTTGACTTCGTGGATAGCAAACGGAATGTCAGTAATGCGGTGCTGTATCAATATGGATTCGGCACTTTAACCGGGACGAAAGATGACGGGATAGAGGTTGCGGTGAGCAATGGGGTCGTACTCCGCGTGAACAAGGGGAAAGGGAATACGGCAATACCGACGGATGGCTTTGTGCTTTCGATGCAGAACGAGAGTGCAGCTGCGAAAAGCATGGCGGCCGCTCTTTCTGCAGGCGATATGATCGAGCTTTCGGCAGCTGTCGGGGATTCTCAGAAGAATATTTCTGACATGATCACCGACAGACGATGGAAAGTGACAGTGGACAGCACCGTGAAGCGGCTGTGGTTTGCCGCGACGTCAGGGCTCAGGATGACGCCGGGCACTATCGTCGGCACATTGGTCATACGATATGCGGACGCGTCGATCGAACGGATAGTGACACGCACTTCCATTGAAATGGTCTCGAAGACCGGACAGGACAGCCCGCTTTCGATAACGAACAGTAATTCATGGCTTGTACAGCGGGATGCCGAACCGAAACAATGCCTCATCTATGAGTGGACGAATCCTAAACCTGCCATAAAAGTTAAAGCGATAGAATTTCTGCCGGCGCTGAGCGTACTGCAGTCAGGGTTGGAGATTTATGGAGCGACGTGTGAGATTTATGAGGGGAAATAAGATATCGATCACGTGATGTCCCTCACTGCTCTTCAGGAACAGCTTGCGCGTGACGGGGTTGCGTTCTTCCGGCGATGGACCTGCGGTGTAACACCGAATGACTTCTTGAACACGCGATGGAAATACTGCGTGTCATCATATCCCAGTTCGGCGGCTATGCGCGTCACCGGGAGCGAACTTGTCGCGAGAAGGACCTTCGCTTTTGCCATGCGCAATGCCGTGATATGATCGAGCGGCGAGCGTCCGGTCTCTTTCAGGAAACGCGCATAGAGCGAACTCTTGCCGAGACCGGCCACCGCGCAGAGCCTTTTCACATCGAGCGTTTCGCAGAAATGACCGTTGAGGTGCCGCAGGGCTTGTGCGACGGGCGTTGCCGCTGTGCGTGCGGCGTATCGTGCATGGTATTCATCGACGAGCGTCGAGAGCAATGCATCGAAGTGATGCGTGACGGAGCGGGTGTTCTGTTCATGCATGCTGAACGCATGGATGAGCGCGCACCATGCGGTATACACGCGCAGGAGGGGCTTTTCCCGCAATGAAATGCCGTAGCGTTTCAGTTCCGGCAGGTAGAAGAACGGCTCTATGAGCGAGAACGCCCTGAGCACATCGCGTGATGTCCGTATATCGAGCGAGCCGTCAACGGCGGATGGGGCGAAGGCGACGCCCATCTCCATGATGGCGCCTTTGGGGAACGAGACCACCGCGTGTTCGACGAGATGATCGAGGAAGATGACATCGCCTGCGGCAAAGCGGTATTCGGCCCCGTGTATCGATTCGATGACCTCGCCTTCGATGATAAGGACCATCTCAAAAAAATCATGGCGATGCACTCCCGGTGAACGCTCCGGTGTGAGCGTGCGGCGGTACGCGACGATAGGCGCCCCCGCGAACGCATCGGCGATCGACAGGCGGTCGCCGTTCCTGACGAATGCCCGCGCGAGGAGCGATGCCGTTGCCGTATCATCAGGGAGATCGTACCACGAATCGACGATGGCACGTTTGTCAAATGATGAGGCAGGCATCATCACCACCCGCGCAGTTTCACGTGGAGCACGGCCATGCGTCCCATGAAGAAGGGATAGCCGTATCCTGCCGCGATCTTCAGGTGCTGCTTCGCGGTATCTTTTCCGAGCGCATCGTAATAGAGCCCGATGTACAGGTGCGCATAGAACCGCCGCTTCTGCCTGTCCGTATCGGATGCATTCGTATCATCCGCGGCACGGAACACATCGGCTTCCGATCCGGTCCCGGCATAGAATGCATGGAGCTCTTTCATCGGCACACGGTCGTCATCGCTTACCGGGATGAGGTTCTTTTTTGCGGTGACAGGTGAATCCGCTTTCGCGGTACACAGGAAATGCCAGACGGCGTTCTCGACATCGTCAGGGTTCACGGTGCGGTGTTCCGCGAACTGCTGTATGCCCCTCGCATGGTCGCCTGCGTAGTAACAGGCGATACCGCGCTGCCACAGCTGCGCCGCTCTATCGGGGTATCGTTCGGCCGCTGCATCGTACGATGCTATCGCTTCGCGGACCTTGCCGGCGAAGAAGAGGTCTGTGCCTTGTTTGACGGCTGTCTTGAACGCTTCTTCATCGGTGTCCGCCGCGCACACGGCACCTACGAAAAGGAATGATATCATTATCCGTCGCATACGTTCAGTATAATCGCTCTCCCGCGGTTGTCAACGAGAAATATGTTATTGATAAACGTCCGGTTTTTCCGATAATAACACAGGTAATGATGAGCTGTATCGCTGAGCATACAAGGAAATACCATGTCGGATGCACGTGACATGTCCGCAACGCCTGAGAACAGAAGGAATGCGCCGCGCCTTGCCATGCAGTGCCCCGTCAGTGTTCTGTGCAAAGGTTCGAACGGTGTGTGGGTGGACGGGCATTCGGTCGATATTTCCTGGAAGGGGATATGCATTACCGTGCCGGTCCCGTGTGCGGTGTCGGAGACGGTGACCGTTTCACTGCCGGTATTCCTGGATAAGCAGGTCCATCGCCAGGTGTCGGTGCGCTGGCGTCGATACGATGCGGGCATGAACTGCTATACTATCGGCGGGGAATTCCTCTGAACGGTACGATATCCGCCCCTTCATGATGCCCATCGTTTGAGCTCATTGGCGGCAGTTGACGTACATTGATGATGCCGTATACTTACCATATTGCTGAAGAAAATGAGCAGCGGCTGCGTCGTCGATGACGAGGTACGCACCGATGAACGGAGTTTGTATGAACGCGACGAAGTACAGGGCGCCCATTGCGTCGGTGGTCCTAGCTGTGCATATCATGTCCGGCCTTTCCTGCATGCAGACGCCCAACCCGGAATTCATCGGGATGAAACTCTCGTTCAGCCGTGCGGATGAGGAGCGATATCTCGCGGCGGTAATGGATGCCTCGCTCGTGCGCTACGCCGGCATCGATGTGCCGATGATCGATAATATTTCCATCGTTACGGAAGGATCGCGGTCCGCGCTCTGTCTGCGGCTCATCCCCGGGCAGCCGCTGAAGAACAACGGCATACGCGCGGAGATAGCCGTCGATTATCCATTCGCGGCGGGGGCGACGGTCAATTATCAGTGGTGCTTCAAGATCGGCGCCGATTTCAGGAGCGATGCGCCGAAGAACCGCTGGTGGGTCATGGGTCAATGGCATGATCAGCCCGATGCGGCGCGCGGGGAGACCTGGAACGGATTTCCGGCGAACAGTCCGCCCATTCTGCTCGGCTACGGCTTTACCAACGGCACACATGCGCTCGGTCTGTCATACGGCTCGCCGAACTCGACGGCGATAGGATATTTCCCTGTCATTCCCGATACATGGATGACCATCCGCGCCGTCATACACTGGGCGCTCGATGCCTCCGGGAGCATCGTCATTACGACGAACGGGGCGACGGCGCTTACCGCGAACGGCAGGAACATGCACAATGCCTATCAGCATTATCTCAAGCTCGGGCAATACCGTCAGCGCGACATCCAGTCCGATAATCGCGTGTATATCGATGACCTCGTCATCTACTAGACGCGATCGTTCCCGCTACTCGAATATGAAATAGGAAAGATTGAACGGCTTCAGCCACGCTTCCTGACCGTTCGCCGTGGTAAGCGCCGCCTAACGTTTCACCGCTCATTCCGCCTGACGACCATAGGGTAGCGCTTTCCCGGCTGCAGGCCGTTCCCATCGGAAAACCCTTCCGGCCTGTTTTGCAGCAACCGTATCAGGTGCTTTCGCCAGCCATCGACCTCATCGCGATAGCGTTCGTCGGCGATGGCATCATGCAATTCGTGCGGGTCTTGTTCAAGATCAAAAAATTGCTCACGGCCACTGCGTGTGAACCAGATATATTTCCGCCTACCGTCGGTAAGGAAGTGATGCCCTCCCTGTTCATTTTCCCATGAATGTTCGCCGTGGATATATTGCCGCGATTGCCGTTCATGGCCGAAGCATTTGAGCATGCTCATGCCCTCGACACCCTCCGGCACGTCGATCCCCGCCAGATCGCAGAAGGTGGGGAGTATATCCATGAGGCATACGGCTTCCCGAGCCACCATGCCCCTCGGCAGACCGGGTCCGTTGATGATCATCGGGATATGCACGCTGCCTTCGTACGGCACATACTTGCGGAAACAGTGGTGGTCGCCGAGCATTTCACCGTGATCCGACGTGAATATGATATAGGTATCTTCCTTCTCATTTCTCAGGCGCTCGAACAATAACGACAGCTGGTCGTCAACGTGATTGATGAGCCCGTAATAGCCTGCCCTGCATTCCTGGTTGAACCTGCCGGAAAGTTTTATCCGATCACCATCCGGCCAAGCACCCCCGCCGGCTTCCGGGGCATTCAGATCGGCCCAATCGCCTACCACCGGTTCGTCAAGCTGCATGCGTATATAGCGGTCATAGTAGGCTTGCGGCGGCAGCAGCGGCGGATGCGGGGCGACAAAGCCGACGTAGAGGAAGAAGGGAACATCACGATCCCGCCGATCGAGGAATTCAACCGCCTTGGCGGTGGACCAGTTGGTTTCGTGGAAGCGCTCCTCGTGGTTCCACGGTCTCGCCCTGAATCCATTTCCTGTAATACCAGCGGCAGCTACATGCGGCCATGATTGGAAATTCTTTCCGCGGCCCGATAGACGCCAGACATGATTGAATTCGGAATAGACCTCGGCGAACGGATCATCATTCACTATCTCAAATCCGTATCGTGCATAGGTCGGGGACTGATGCATACTCCTGCCGACCGAAGCTGTCTGGTACCCGGCACGCCGGAATACTTCGGGCAGCGTGAGTGTGGTGTGTATCGGTTCGCCGAGAGCGAACCCGACCACACCATTGGTGAACGGTGTCTGCCCGGTCATGACACAGCGACGCGCGGGAACGCAGGTCGGGCACTCGGAGTACGCCCTCGTGAAGCGTACGCCATCGGCCGCGAGATAGTCGAGCACGGGTGTCATGAGATGCGGATGCCCGTTGACCGACAGGCAGTCGCCTCGGTGTTGGTCGGTCATGACCAGAACGATGTTCGGCCTTTTTTTCATGGGCGCATCCCCTTGTGCCTGCCCCATACGACGTGATCCCGATGCCATAGTTGTCTCCTTTCCCATGAGATCAGGATATCAATATATCTCGACTTCACCACTGCTCACTCCTTCTCCAGCACCATCACCGGATACAGGTCGGGGCGCATATAAGGCTCGGTGCCCGCCGGCGTGAGCGTGAGACCGCGCTTGCGGTAATCGCCGTCATGATCGTTGATGATGACCGCGAACCCGAATATAGTGTCCGGCCTGAGGTTCACCGGCACAATATCGCGTGCGGGGATCGCTATCTCATACACCGTGCTGTCGCTCGTGCGCTTAAAGGCCGCTTTGGCGTTGGAAACGATCCCCGTTTTGAGGAAAGCGAGCTGCTGCTCCGGTGCCACGCTCCTGCTCACCACGAGCCCCTCCGGACTCGGCCAGAGGTCGAACACCTGATCATTGTTGTCATAGCCTTTCGCCGATTTCGATCTGGCATCCGCCCAGCAGTCGAAATATATCTGTACGCAATCCCCTGCCCACACCGTGGGAAGTTTATCCGACGGCGCGAGAACGTCGTCCTTCACGTCGAAGGCGAGATAGAGATATTCAGTATCCCAGGCGGCGCAGAGCTTCGCCGAAAGGTCGGCATCGCCTTTCCACGGAACACCGGCAGGATATTTCTGCTTGATGTCCATATTTCTCGGTGCGAATTCCCTGAAACGAGCGGGAAGCGCGGTTACCGCTCGCGCCGGCCAGTCGGAAAGATCCCCGTCGATGGTGATAGTCCGCGATGCTTTCGGGGCGCCCAGGATATCGAGCGCGATATCCTTGACTATCGGTTTCTCGGCGCCTTTCGGGGTGAATTCCGTTCTCACTGCGAACGGTGCGATCGCCCCCGGCACCTTTTTCAATATGGCAGAATACTTCCATATTTCTTTGCCGGCGATGCTTATGTCCTTGTCAAAGATAACTCCGCTGTCATCGCTGAGCTTCATATGACCTTCGGCGGTACGCGAGAGGATATTCCGTGCCGTGAGATCAACTTTCGATGCCGACGTTACCTGCGCATATATCTCCACGGGGCTCACTTCGCCGGAACCTATCTTGGTCTTCACCAGCGCATCCTTCAGGGACGCAAGCGTATCCGGTTTGCCGCGGAGAAAGACCGGGAACGACGAGAGCGCGATCTCGCTCTCCTTCGGGCGTGCGATCGTATTTCCCATGCAGTCGATGAACTCGACATCGCCGGGAATTGACGCAAGGCCCATGTTCGGTCCGGGGCGTCCCTCGGTGTCGAGCACGGCATTGTATGTCCACACGGCGGCCACCGGGCGCTTTTTTTCATCGGTGTACATATAGCAGCGTATCTCTTTTCCGAGTTCGACATCGGCGGCATAGTCTGCATTGCCGAGGATGCGGCCCAGTACGTTCGGTGCGAATGCTTTTGCCGTGGGCGTCATATCCAAGCCGATCCATGCTGAATCCTCGAAGTTCCAGTCGTTATGCACTTTCACGCGGTCGGCATATTTCAGTGACATGAGCCAGCTTCGCATCGTATACGCGAACGCCATCCGCTCAGACCAGCCCATGTGATAGCTGAACGGCCCGGTGCGATAGTGATCGGCGGAACATCCTTTATGCGCATCGAGACCGTAGGCGGGTATCGTATAGTTGCAATGATATATCCCTTCGGGCCACCACACATCACCGGTATAGCCGTACTTTGACAATACGGCGAAGAACGACACCGCATCCGCGTCCAGATCGGGGTCTTCGGGCCTCGTGCGGTACGGGTGAATGGATATGATGTCGCATACATCCTTTCCGCCGGCCGCAAGGAACGTCTCGATATATTTTATCCCGCTTGACAGATACATGTTCGCCGGATCGGGCGAGAACATACGCGCCTTCGGGTTCGCGCGGAGTATCCCTTTGCGTGCCGCCGCCATACATCGGATGACCTGTTTCATCTCTTCAATGTTGTCCTGATATGCGCCGCCCGGTTCATTGAGCATTTTCCAGACGAAGAGGTCGGGATACTGTTTCGCTTTCTTATACGCTTCTTCTTCGATGACTGCGAGGTCGGCATCCGTGCGGTGAAAATCATGCTTGAGGTTCCATTTCCCGCTCACCTCGCCGAATTGATCGAAGATCGAGCTGAACAATAGGATACCCGCATCTTCGAACATCGTCCGGTATTCCGCCGGGGAAATGTGCCATTGGTTCAGTGAGCCGATACCGATGTGCTGATACCGCTCAGCCTTGCGCGCCCAGTTCGCCTGCCGCGAATCGCCCGGCGAGTTGAAGAGAAATTTGTGCTTTTCCGGCACGCCGCGAAGCGAAGGCATGATGGCGAGGCGGTCGAAGTCACGTTCGGCGGCCCCGCCTTCCGTGCGCACCGTTGTCTCGATGATATAGAGACCTGGCTTAAGGCCGTCCGCCCACGGCGCCGGGATCGAAGCCCCTTTTTCACCGACGGTGCAGGGGATCGTATCTTCTTTCACCACGGCATCCCACAGGTCTGTCACGCGCACGGCAAGCGTATAGACCCCCGGTTTTCCATGCACAAAGAACGCCGCGCCTGTCTTTTCGCCAGGCTGAAATAGATTATCGCGCCGCGCGGTGACGAAACTCGCACCGCAAGGCTTTTCATCATAGTCGCTCATCGGGCCTTTTTCGAACTGTACGTTATCGATCCATGCCGCGCAGTCCTCCGCAGGATTGTTGATACCGAAATCAAGCGAGATAAGGCTGTTGGGGGTTTTCAATGTCGTCGAGTAGCGTTTCCATTCCGTTGATAGTGCATACGAAGCCTGGCCGGGAAATTTCGGCCACACGAGCGATGTCGGCAGGGAGGTGATCCGCACACCGGCACGGTCCGCCTTCGCGTAAAAACTGACCGTATACTCGGTGTCGGTCTCGACGGGGATAGCGAACGTCACAATATGCGCCGGGGATTGCCCCTTCTGGCCGATGATCTTCATCGATCGCCTGCCTTGAAAGCCTGTTTCTTCGACGATGTAGTGTTCGCCGAGATGCATATCGGTTATCGTTCCGAGCGGGCCGAAGCGCCAATACTTCGCGCCGTCCTCAAAGCCCGGGTTCTGCACGAGATTCTTTGAGTGCTTGTACTGCGGCATTTTGAGCTTGTCGGCGGCCCAGAAATCGACGTTCGCATACGATTCGCCGGTTGAGCGTTCAACTTCCGGCTCGCCGAGAACGATGTCGAAGATGATCTCATTCTCTTTCGGCGTGAGCCTAAGCACGACGCATGCCGTACCGTTGATCATGAGCCCATCATTGACCGCTGCTGCGTCCGCTTTCCGCAATGCGAGGGTGAGCCTCTGTTGGGGGGCGTCCGAAAAATATGCGATCGATGACGCCGCGCCGTTAAAAAGCATCTCCGGCTTTTCGCCGGCTCTCTCCGTCGGCACAGCATTGTCCTTCCCGTCTATTCTGATACGCTCGCCGGCAAGCGATGCCCGGGGGATCGCTATGTAGAGCGCTGCGCGCGAAAAAATATCTGCGGCCGGCACGGGCGTTTTGAACGCGAGCGTTACACGCGCATTGTTCTCCGGCGTCAATGTAAGTGAATACTCTATCGGGAACGATCTTCCGCCCGGCGGCGTGAACGTACCGGAATAGAGTGCGGTCTTTTTCGATTTCGTGATCTCAAGACCGCTTTCGCCGAGCTGCTTGAGCAGTATTTTTGTGTCTCCTGCCGCGAGCGCCGCCTGTATCGTCCAGCAAAAACCTTTGGCATTGCTCACGATGAGCGAACCGTCATCACCCATGTCGATGAGAACGCCCGGATTTACAATTGAGCCATCGACACGGAATTGCGGTGCCGCGTGAAGCGCCGATATCGCGACGAGTACGGGCAGGATGTTCAGAAAAACTTTTTTCATGGCGCTCACTCCACCTTGAATTCAGTTCGGGCGATCTTCGAAATGCGTATACTGTCAATGGCCCCGTAGAAGAACGGGTATCCTCCCGTATAGGCGATCGATATGCCGTCCGATCTTGACTGGATGATGCATCCATTGATCGGCTTTTCAGTATCGAGCACACCGTTGATATATATCCTCATCACCGTGCCGTCATAGGTGCAGGCGAAATGCGACCAGACGCCGGGGGGAAGGCCTTTCTTTGAATTGATAACGACCTCGCCCTTGCCGTCCTGCAGCTGCCACCCGACATTGAAACCGGCGGAAAAATTGATGCGGAAACCATTTTTTGAATATTCCATGTTCTGAAAAAAGCCCATGTTCTTCGGCGCGGGAGGGTCTTCGGGTTTCACCCATGCTTCGAACGTGATCGCATCCTTAAGTCCGAAAAACTTTTTGAACGAGTCAGCGGCATTCCAGAGCGTCTGCCGAAGATCGCCGTTGAAAAGGAGCGCTTTCCCGAATTTCCCCCTCACCCATTTCGGCGGCGTTTCATCCGGCTTGCGGTCGCCGCGTTCGTTGTACCGAAGATGTATGCCTATCGGCCCCGCATCGCGGGTAATAGGCCCTTCGCCTTCGTCGAAATTCCAGAGCGCGACGGTATTTTCATCAGAGACGAATGCAGAAGGTTGCGCATATGCAGCGCCGGCGATAAGTGCGCTTGCCATTACTATGATAATGTTCCTCATGTTCAGCCTCCGATGATGTTCATACTATCGCAAATCAATGCAAACGCAACCGGCCTGAGAAGATGTATACTTATCGTACGATCATGACCTTCAGCACCCTCGTTCCGCTGTATGAGGAAAGACGGCAGAGATACACACCCGGAGCCGCTTTTTTGCCCGTCGCTGTCAGTGCATTCCAAGCCAACCGTGAACCATCCGAAGGCGCGGGCATGCTCACAATGCAGCGCCCTGAGAGCGTATATACCTTAAGAGTTGTGTCGGACGGTATATTGGCAAAGAGAATATCGCCCGAGCCGCGATAGGGGTTGTTAAGTGCGCAGGCGTAGTTCAGGTTCGATGTCGTGCTGAACATCCTCGTGATATCGACGTTGCTCACCACCGTAACCGCATTTGTGACGGCTGCGATGTCAGCCGTGATACGGAGGTCATAGCGGCGCGATATATCGAAACCCGCGGGGATCGTCCATGTGTTCACAAGATCACCGCCGCTCGCGGCGATGCATGGCCCTTCAATCGTCCCCGGGAGCGGTAGATAGGTCGACGCCCCGGCGGGGGAAAGATCGAACGCAAGCGATGCTGAAGTAATGATGCTTTTTACCAGCGTATACATGAATTGTACTTTATTCTCAACGGGCATAAGGATAACCGCGGCATTCAGCAGCGAGAGCGTTATCGCGCAGAATGCGGATGCCGGTCCAGCCTGAGCGGATTCGCCCGCAGCGTTCATCGCTGAAAGACGATAGAAGTACCGCACACCGCCGGCCAGACCGCAATCATCATAATTCGTTGTATTGGCGGGTACCGTTGCGGCAAGTGAGTACGCTGCATCATTCGTACTGCGATAGATACGGAACATCGTTTCATTCGATGATGAATCGTGCCATGACAGTCCTATCGAATTCCCGTCGATGGCTGCCGCGGCGAGGCTTATCGGCGTGTTCGGCAGACCAGCGCCGATAACGTAGGTATATGTGTTTGTGCTGCTCGTATTGCCGATCGCGTCCCTGCCATAACAACGAAGTGTGGTCGTTGTGTTCACGGGAATTACAGCCCCTGCAGCGGTGAAAGATACGAACGCGGCGCCGTTCGTTGACCAGTATCCGAAGTTCTCACTGACAGCGAGGTTCACAATGAATGCCGCATTCGTCGTGAAGCTTGCGGGGGCCCCGGTGACGACCGGCGCATTCGTATCGAACGTATAGGATGCGCTGTTCGTCACGCTCATATTTCCCCAGATATTGCAGCCGTACCAAAAAAGCGTCGTCGTCGTGCTGATACGAACGTTCGTCCCCGGCGCTGCGAACTGTGTGAACGCAGTGCCGTTCGTCGAAAAATATCCGTAGTTCTGATCGACAGTGAATGCGACGGTGAACGCACTGTTCGTGACGGCACTTGCCGGTGCCCCGGCGACTGTCGGCGCATTCGCGTAGGTATATTCGATGGTGATCTCGTCCTTGAACTCGTCGGGCCTGGTGTTCACGAGCGAAGCGCCCCGCGAGTTCTTGATCCCGTCGATGCCGCACGTGAGCGTGAGATAGTATTTTCCGCCGGGGAGCGTGTTCGTCGTGACGAATTCCACAGCGTTCTCATTGGAGATGTAATTGATCTCCGACGGCGCGATGAGGTTCGATGCACTATCGGCCAATCGCACCGTGTTCGTCGTTATCGTCGAGGGGATGAACCAGCTCCTTGCGGCATCGAGCATGGGCGAGAACAGCTTCACCTTCATCCGGTACGTGCCGCCGACTTTTGTCACCGATGTGTCGAGCGCGGCGACATTGACCCGCGGCGCGTACGGACAGGATTTCGGGTCCATGACGAACATATGCTTGACGTAGCCGCCGCCGCCCTGTGAGGCCATCGAACGGCAGGCGCTCCTTGCTTCGCCGAGATACATCCCGTCGAGAAGCCGCGTCGCTATCGGCGCGATCTCAGATCCAACTGCGCTCGAAACGAAGATCGTCGAGTCGGGGTTCGTCGGGGATACCGGTATGATATCATCACTGCTGGGGGCGGCGCTGAGCGCTGCCCCGTCGTAGTAGAACGTATCGTGCGAATTTCCGCCCATCACCGACATGGCATTGTTGTCCAGGAAATCGTGCGCGTTGTCCTGATAGGTGTAGTTCCTGCTCACGACCCATACCGAATCATCCCTGTTGTCGCAGATGGCGTCGTTGATGAACCCCGAAAGCGCGCTCGCGCCGTTGCGAAGTTCGATGCCGTTCGGGTTGCTGTCATTGAATTTAAAGATCGACCCGCAGCCGCTGGTGGTGCTTGCGGTCATCATATACACATCGTTCGAGTTGACACGGCTCACGAACACGCACGACGAGTACACTCCATCCTCCATCGATTTGAAATAGGTCTTGAAAATGAAATTCGACGGGGTGCTTTCCGTTATCCTGAGCACACCGTTCGTCCACTTCGAGGTGCTCGATCCCTTCTTGCCGACAGGTATGAATATCTGCGGAAAGCCGCCGTTGGATGCCGCCGCTATTGCGTTGAACGCATTGTACTGATAATTATCGATCACATTCGACAGGTTGATGTTCGTTATCGTCGTTAAGGTCGAGAGATCGTACTTGGCGATCTTGAAACATTCACCGCCGCCCGCATGCTTATACATCGCCCAGACGGTGTTCGCAGCGGTCTTAACGATCTTCATGTAGAACGAGCTTACCGATGCCGAGCCGTCGATGTCGAATTTTCGGTACGTCTTCGTGAGCGTATCGTATTCCCAGAGCCAGAGCCAATCCGATCTCGCCGGTTCACCCACAGGGATCGCCGGCGGCAGTATGCTCACCCAACGATGCGCCCTGAAGGTGATGTAAATGTAGCGCCCGGATGTCGTCGGATCGACGTAAATGGAATATACCTGCACGTTCGTCGTCGGCGACGAGAATTCCGGTATTGCCTTCCATGTATCAGCAGCGATGTCGTAGTAACAAAGCCCCTTGAACGTCCCTGCCCAGACGCGATTATTGTATTGATCATAGCGTATGACCTCGGCAGCGTCGCTCACAAGGCCGCCCCCGGTATTCTCCTTCGTGAAATGTTTGATGAGATTCCCCGCCTTGTCGTACATGGTGACGCCGAGACCCCGGGCGTCCTCGGAAGCGATCTGGTAGTACGGCGTTGCGCACGGGTTGGCATGACCGGTGTAGATGATGTCATGCGCCGTATCGATGTCGATGGAATACTGGTTGAGGTATTTCAGGTCGAAGCTGTCGCTCTTGCGCAGCGGTGTGAATACGCCGCCGTTCCACTTGTTAAGACCGCCGCCCGGTAAACGAAAGCCGCTTGTCGGAAATGATCGGAACACCGACATAATGCCGCCGGGCTTGAACGTCAGCTTCTTAAAAACGTTCGGGAATCCCCCGATCTCATCCTCGTTCATGCCGTTGGTGGCCCATACCCAATCGCAGTAGATGAAGTTTATGCCGCTTATATTATTGACAGCACCGAATTTATGATAGTCATACTGCTGGTAGTTCACACCGCGGAGCATCATCTCGTTGGAAAGCGTGTTGTCGGGATATATCGATTCGTATACGAATTTCACGCCGGACGTGTACGTGTCGTAATCTGCCGCCCCCGCACTGTCGATCATCTTTTTTATCTGGATAATGCCGGGACCGTCCAGATGCGACACGATGAAGTATCCGTATTTTCTTTTGCTGAACTTTATGTCCCCGCGATCGTAATAATTGTTCGTTTTGCAGAAGGCATACGGTGAGTTCTGTATCACTTTCGTATTGTTGCCGGAGAGACGATACATGATGAATGCAGCAAGGTAGCAGTTCCCGCCGACATCCTGCACTGTCTGGGGGAACCCCGAACTCAGTACGATGTAGTTTATCCTGTCCCAGATCCCGTTCGCGACCATGTAGTTCGACAAGGCGAGCACAAAGGCGTCCCGATCCGCCTTGCTCGAGCTCGCAAGCGGGATCGTAGTCACGTTCACCGAAGGTATGCCCCGCGCGTTCTTGAAATAGGCGGCGATATCCGCAGATTCAGAGTTGCCCTGACGTGCCACGACAAGCACATCCTCATACGACGGCATGGCGTGCACCATGGTCGTCATGGCAGTGAATGCGATCATGAGAGCGATCAATTTCTGCATGTACCGTCTCCCGGCAGATACGATCGTACCTGATAATGGTAGGCCATAGTGTTCTTTCCGTCCATGCAAATTCTTATCATTCGGGTATGAAAAATGATCATCGCGGACCTGCCGGGCAGATGAAACGTCAGCGGCTCGGTGTCATTTGACAAATAGCTGTTGAGACCTACAATAATGATATGGGCCATCCGTATGAAGATGTACATTTCTTCCGGCAGGATAAGCGGCTTCAGCTGCCGAACGTGCCGTTCGCCGTGGGCTTAAGCCATCGTCATCCGCATAGTATTCGACGCGATGCCGTAGGCTGCACATCGATCGAATATCTGATCTCCGGACGGATACATGCCGTCATAAACAATCGTTCGTACGACATCGCCCCCGGCGATATGTTCATACTCCCGCGCAACGGCCGTTATGAATGCTCATCCCCCGTGCCGATGCGGACGCGGAAAATATATCTCTACTATCATCATATGGAGATCGAACATTTACTTGCACTGCACGGTCTTGCACAGGTACACCATGTCCCCTCGTGCACAGCGGCAGCCCCCTGGTGCAGAGCGCTCTTCACCCTCGCGCGGCGATTCGAGCACACGCCCTCTGAGCAGGATGCTTTGCTCGCTGAGGCGTCAACGTATATGCATCGTATCATGATCCTCCTCTCGCAGGAGTCACGGAAACGGTTCATCGTTCCCGGCGACATCCTTGCAATGATGAACTACATCGATATGCATCTTCATGAGCCGATAACGCTGTCGGACATCGCCGCCGCAAGCGGAAAGTCGGTGCCGCATGCCATCCGTGTCTTCAAACGCGAGACAGGCAGCACGCCCCACGAGCATTTATTGAAGCGCCGCATCGAAACGGCAATATTCCTGCTTAAAAGCACCGGCGAAAATATCCGTTTCATTGCATCGCGTGCCGGGTTCAGGAACGAGCATTATTTCTCGGCGGTCTTCAAAAAACATACCGGCAGGCCGCCATCGGTCATGCGCAGGGGTTTCGAGCCGTCGTGTCAGTGATCGTGCTGTTTCATTGCATGTCGATGATCACCGTGATATGGAACGATATCCCTTGCTTTGTGATATCCACCGAGGCGATATATCCCGGCTGGTTGCGATCGTTGATCGCCGTCGAGTCGCGCAAGAGCGGGGTATCAGCGCCGAAGTCTATTGTGATCGAACTGCCCTGCTCGAGAAGAACGGTGATGCTGCCGTCCTTGTTCTTCTGTACATATCCCGCTATCGGTGCAGCCCAGGATACGGTAACTGATCCGTCCGCCTGTATCGCGTCGTCGATGATAAGCCGTGCACCGGACAGTGTTATCGTCCGTATCCATTCTGCCGAGCACGCTCCCTGATAGCGCGTCGAAAATACGATAGTCCCGCCCGATGCTGTCGGTTCGAATGAGCGATGTTCAGTGCCGGACGCGCGCATTGCACCATTGCTGTCGGCCAATGTGAGAACGCAATGAGCCCCCGCGGCATTCATCCACGCACGTGCGGAGCGGTCGTAATTGCAGCAGCCGCTGTCCACGATGAAGGGTTCTTTCCCGGCGAAGGCGATGATGTTCGGCCGCGCATCGTGATGATGCCATAATCCCGTCGGGCCATTGTCGATGTGTATGGAGAAATGATCGTTCATCAGTATCGCTCTGCCGCTCGCGAGGAAGAGAGCCGTCGAAGAGCGCACGACGTCCGCTATGGACGGGCATACGGCATGGGCCAGAGCGAGATCGCGTGCTGCGTCAAGTGAGTATGAATCGTTTATCTGCAGCGTGCTGCCTGAGGGCGTCGCCGTACGAGCGAGGAAGGCGTACTGCTTTTCAGCGCTTGCCTTGAAGCGTGCGGTATCCGCGTCCGCAATGCCGTTCTTTTCGCAGATGAGATATGCGTCCAGATACATGCGCGCAATGAAGTGGCTGTAGCTCGGGCTGTTCTCGATATTCCCGCCGTCGGCAAGCGTTTCCTTTGCATCATGCTCGCGGTATATTTTTATCGCTGCATTTCGGTATGCACGGCTGTCGCCCATTTCCGGGAACAGTATCGATGCGAGGAGCAGCGCAGTTCCTTTCTGCAGATAATGATTTCCTTTTATCTTTTTATCGAGCGCGATGTCGTGGACGGATTCTTGATAGAGATGTTCGGTGTGAACGCCGATCGCGCGGTATATGCGTTCCCATGCGGCTGCAGTGAGGGAGGTGCTTCCTGCAAGGAGGTGCACGCTGTACGTGAACACGAATAAGCGCCACGCTACCTGCATATCGAACCAGGTGTAATTCCCGCGGCCGTGCGTTCTGAGCGATATGTCATCGTACGGGTTTTTCGCACTCCAGTCGTCGAATAAGCTCAGCCACATGCGTGCCCAGTGCGCATCGTTCGTCGTGTAATATCGGCGGGCGATAGCGAGGAGGAAATAGAGCCGATTGAGCCAGACGTGTTTTTCCCACGGCGGCTTTATCTGTGCGCGTTGAGCAGATGCGAGTGCTTTGTCCCATTGCATGCCATTGTCCGTCATCCACGGCGCGAAAAGCGATCCAGCCTCGATAGCATGTATGAAACATTCTGATCGCGTACCGCCGAGGTGCTCCTGCGAGAAGAAGAACGCGCCGCCGTCGAGCGGGAGTATCTCGAAGATGTCGTACGTATCGAACACTTCGCGCGGGTAGGGGAGATGTGTCGGCCGTTCGCTTCCCTGTGCGAGGGTATAGTGCGGGCGTAGGAATCGTGTGTCGTTCATTGCAGTATCCTTTTATGACAGTATTCGTCGTTCGCGCTAGGGCATCACAGACCAGAGCGTTGCAAGCGAGATGTAGAGACCGGCGCCTTTGCGCGTGACATCCTTTGCCGGGACTTTTTCCGGCGATATGATGTCGGTGTTCAGGTATGTCGCGTAGTATCGGTATACGTGCGCGAGCACGTTCGCATCCGCGGAAGCCGCCGCTACCCAGCCCCAGCCGGTGCGCAGACCATGCCCGAGCTCTACGCGTTTCTTATCGTCAATAAGGATGTAGCGCCATGCTGTCTCGCGCTGCCATTCGGCATTGACAGGGTCCGATGTGCGGTATTCCGTGTACACCTGCTTGGGCTTCGAACGGTCCGGTCTATACCAGACCGTGTACGCGGGCGTTGCGTCATCGCGGTACACGAAAACATTTTCGGCCATTATCTGTGCGATCGCCGCAAGGTCTTCTTTGACGAAGAGCGGTTTGCCGTTCTCGCGGACATCCTCGCGGAAGAATCGGTATATCACGTCGATAGTGACACCCCCGTGGGCAATATCCTCCGATTTCCCGAAGAACGGTTTGTCATTGATGTTCTCGACCATGTACGACCAGCGTTCGGCATGAATGCCGGCATCGTCGCGTATGCGCTCGGTAACGCCGCGTTTCATTTGGCGCCCGTGCTTCACCGCCTCCCTGGCATAACGGTCGGCGATATCCGCATGCCCATCCTCGCGATGCGCCTTCGCAAGATTCCAGAGCGAGATCGCCATGAGCGATTCGGTGTTGAATATCAGGAAATTCTTTATGCCCGGATCTGCAGTGCCTATCTTATAGAAATATGACCCCTCGGTCGGGTGTTCAGTGCTGTAGCGCTGTATCCACTGATCCATGACATCGGTAGCGGACGCCAGCACCTTTGTATAATGGGCTTTACTCTTTCGCTTCGCGAACGGGAGCCAGTCGGTCAATGCGGCGAGGCATGATGCCGTATTCCAGAGATCCACCGTGTTGACACCGATGACGCCGCGGAGATTGTACGTCGTTTCAATGCCCCATCCGCGCTGTGTCTTGTCGGCGAGTACCGGGCTTGCCTGCATGATCACACCGCCTGCCTCGAGCGATATGACCTTGTCCGCGAGCGCTTCAGCGCTTGCGAGCATGGTGTTCTCATCGTCCGGCGCGATGTTCCGTGCGGCGGCAAGTACGAGCGCGCGTCCGCGGAGCATATCGGCGACGTTCGCAATCGTGCTCCAATTGGATGCGTTCGCCCGCGCTATCTCCTGCGTTTCCATCGTCATCGACCGCATGATGAGCAGTTTCCCGAGACCGTCCTTCCAGGCAGGCCAGTCGGCAGCTATGATCGGGAGCGCCCTCGGATATATCGTGAGCGATGCCAGTATAAAAAGGATCATCCCCCACGGGGCTCTCATGGTCCGCTTTGAATGTGTCATTGCTTTCATTTCATTCCCTCCGCGGCAATTTCCCGAATGCCGAAGCGATCGTGTTCCGCGGCAAAGAGGGCGGCGCTCATTGTAAGCAGCAGTAGTGATCTCATAATGACCTCATTCGTTCTGCTGTAAGTATAGAGCACGATCAGGCATGTATGTTATCCGTAACGGAAAATGATTTATCGCTCAGGGAGCGGCGTTCGGTTTCATGCTGTCCTTCAGTATCGACCGCATCGATGCCCTGCCGAACGTGATGTCCTTGCGTACCCCGTCGCGTTCTCGCTTGCGCCATGCCCCCGGTGTTGTCCCTGAGAGCTCGCGGAATACGCGGTTGAAATGCTGTACGTTCTCAAAACCGGTCTCGGCCGCTATGTGTTCGAGCGTCGCCGTGCTCGCTGCTATGATCTCTTTCGCGCGTGCTACCCTGAGATGTTTGAGCTCATCGAACACCGTACGCCCGGTAACACGCTTGAAATGTCCGCTCAAGTGGCGTGCCGAACACCCCGCAGCCTGCGATACATCCGCAAGCGAGAGCTTTTCCGCGAGGTTCTTCTGCATGTGATCGAGCGTGTTCTGGACGATGGGGTCAAAGGCGATGTCCATCTGCTCGGACGGCGGCCCCTCGCCGCCGCCGCGAACGAGCCGAAAGAGCAGCGCAGCGAGCGTATGTTCGGCTATCTCGCGATAATGTTCGTGACGCTGGTCTCCCTCGGTGCATATCGCCTCGAGCGCTCCGATCGCTGCGGCCGACATGCCGGGGAAATATCCTTTCGCCGTCTCAATGCCGCGCACGATCGTCCGTTCATGCACGATGAATTTCGCCTCAAGCGTACGCGTGACCGATCTACGTGCCGGGTATAATGCGTGCGTTCTGTTCCTGCCCGCGATGAAGAGGTCGCCGTCGGTATAGTGATATCGTCTGCCGTCGAGCAGGTACTCGCCGCGTCCGCGGAGGATGAAGAAGAGCTGCTGATGCCC
>JBBTBY010000011.1 GCA_038043445.1 Spirochaetota bacterium | reverse complement strand
GAGGCGATAGACTAACTTCTCGATCGGAACGAGGATCGGTGTAAAAAACGACCGACGACCTTCGAACGTATCGGCCAGATAATTCCCCGCCGCCGCCGCGGCACAGATGAGAACAATAAGTAATGAACAGACAAAGAGAATTTCATACAACATACACTGCCTCCGAGGACATGACGTCGGTTGATTATGGTGATTCTATTGACACAGCCGTTCAGAGCGCGAATGTCCAGACGGACCGCGCCCATGCAATGAACGGATGACACTTGAAAGACCCTGAGGACACTGAAATAGTAACATCACCGGAAAAAATGTCAAGAAAAATTCGTGGAAATTTGTATCCTGCAATATACAAAGAACACGCCCACTAATTCGCTTGATTTTCCAAGAATATGCACTATAGTCATCCGCGAAGCGGAAGTCTTCGGCGAAGGACGAAACGCCGCGAAGCCTTTTCCGCTTCGGGAGTGCACGATGGCAGAGAAACTATCGAGATCGCTCGTTTCCTATGGCGTACCGCTTGCCAGTGTGGCGTTCGCGACCCTGATCTATACGATGATCGTTCCGCACATTCCGGATACGACCATCGTGCTCACGTATGTGCTTATTGTTCTCCTCTGTTCCCTTTTCTGGGGGATGGGCTCGGGGCTGACAGCGTCCTTGGCGGGCGCGCTCTGTTTTAATTACTTTTTCATTCAGCCAGTCGGTACTTTTCTCATCGCCAATCCGCAGGACATCGCCGCGTTCAGCTTTTTTGTCATCGCTGCCGTCATCGTCAGTGCCCTTTCATCGGCCATACAGAAACACACCGACGAGATCAGCCGGAAACGGTCCGAGGTCGAGCGCTTGAACAGGCTCGCGACGGTGCTCCTGCAGGTCCCCGACACTCCGAAAGGTACGGTCGCGATCGCCGATTCCATCGTTGCAATATTCAGTTTCGAGTACTGCGGGGTGCATGTACCCGACAGGAAAGGGATGTGGAAACATGTATCGCTGAGCTCGAAGTTCCCTCATAACGTGACCCTTCCCGATTCCGGGAAATTCCAGAAGGTCACCCTGGATACATTGATCGATGAGAACGAAAGACAGGTCGAGTATGTAAAGCTCCGCACACCGAAGGGGACGATCGGCCTTTTTGCGTACCATGCGGACGGTGTCTCGGAAAATGTGGTCGAGGCGATCGCAAGCATGGTAGCGCTTACGCTTCAGCGCAGCCGAAAGGCCTGATACGCCTCGTGCTCAGCCGCTTCGGTACGCGAGGGGCGACACGCCCGTCCAGCGCTTGAACACACGGCTGAAATGGAATTGGTCCGAGAAACCGAAATCATCGGCGATGCGATTCACCGGAAGCTCGGTGCGCCGCAATAACGGCTGTGCCGCTTCGACCTTAAGCCTGAGAAAATACTGATTCGGCGGAACGCCCACGCGCGACTTGAAAAGACGTATGAAATAGGACCGGTTCAGCCCCGCGCCACGCGCAAGTTTCCCCACATCGAGCGCAGGCTCCGCGATGCGATGTTGAATTTCGCGCAGCGCCGTTTCCACTGCGGATGACTCAGCTGCATGCTCAGGATGCGGTGTATTGATCTCGTAGATGAGCGATACGATGCTGTAGAACGCGGCCTTCTGCGCATATGCATGATCGGATGCCAGGCGCGAGCGTACCGCTTCGAAGAACCATCGCCGGTTGAGACCGATCGCTATCTTCGGCATGCGCGCACGGATAAGCGCCGCTATCTCGCCGTTCGCCATGCCGCAGGGATATACCGATGTGGAATAACAGCGAAGTGCCGCCGACTTCGCACGCATGCGGTATTCGTGCTCGGAAGGGATTATCACCAGGTCGCCCGGGGCGGCATGTACACAGTGCTCGCCGTCGATGACTTTGCCCGTACCGTCGAGGATATACACAAAGGTGAATCCCTTCGGCTGCCTGCCGCGGACGGTGCTGTCCCCGGCGCTGAACACCTCGAATTGAACGGCATCGATATGCATGCCGATAGTATAGCAATGCCGGAATGAAAGTCAATTTCGTTCATGCCGCACCAGTGCGATGCCATGGACTTCATGCCGCAATTATTATATCATGATAGGCATCCGGGTTCGGTGACCCGGCAGCGGAGGACAGCGAATGAAGATGCGTGCACTCGGCCGTACCGGCCTTTCCGTATCACAGCTCGGTTTCGGCGCCATGCGCCTGCCGATGCTCTCCAACGGCACCACGGTCGACCGGGAACTTTCAACGCCCATGTTCCATGCAGCATTCGATGCCGGCGTCAATTATGTCGATACGGCCGTGGGCTACTGCCATGAGGACAGCCAGCGTGCCGTGGGCGATGCGCTGAAAGGCTATCGCGAACGTATCATCGTTTCGACGAAGAACCCGGATTACGGCACGGATGAATCCGCGTGGCGTCGGAACCTTGAGAACAGTCTCGCAAGGCTGAACGTCTCATGTATCGATATCTATAAACACCATGGGATAAATTGGAAGCGATACACCGAGATCGTAGAACCCGTGTCATCAAAATGGATGCAGAAGGCGAAGGACGAAGGGTTGATACGCCACATCTCGGTATCATTCCACGATTCACCGGAAAATCTTATTAAGATCATCAATACCGGGTATCCGGACGTGATAACGCTTCAATACAACATACTCGACAGGCAGCTTGCGGACGGGATAGCGCTCGCTCATGAGAAAGGAATCGGCATCGTAGTGATGGGCCCTGTCGGCGGCGGCCGGCTCGGGGCATCGAGCCCTGTGCTTGAGGGAATGGTCCCCGGCATCAAGCGCGTACCCGAGCTTGCGCTTCGTTTTGTACTTTCAAATCAGGACATATCCGTTGCACTTTCCGGCATGAGCACGATGGAGCAGGTGCGGGAGAACTGCGCGGTCGCAGCGGATGCGGGCGTATTGTCGGGCGACGATACGAAGCTCATCGATGATCGAATGATACAGCTGAAAAAAATGGCGGAACTCTACTGCACCGGCTGCAATTACTGCATGCCCTGTCCGTCGGAAGTGGCCATACCAAAGATATTCGAGCGATATAACCGCGGGAAGATATACGGGCTCTGGGATAATGCGCGGTCGGTATACGCGACCATCGGCCGCGAGAAATGGGATGCGGGACAGAAGGCCGACAGCTGCATAGAATGCGGCGCATGCGAGGAAAAATGCCCGCAGCACATACCGATACGGGAACAGCTGCGCGAGGCACATAAAGCACTAGCTGTGTAGGCGCGACAGACCGCTGTCGGACTAGACGAAATAACAGCCGATAAGCGTTTTCTTATTGCGGTCATCCATCGATGTCCATGCGACATGCGCCGTCATCGAGCGGCGAATGGAATTCGTGAGCCCGAACGCTATCTCCACATCCTCACCGACGGCAAGCGGCACCGTCGTCTCGAGCAGCACGCCGTATGATGTCACATCGACGCTTACCCCGTCGCCCTTCTTGCCGAACGTGCTTCGGGAATGCAGCGCTACCGGGACGCGTACCGGTACTCTCCGGATACGGCGCTTATCGGACACGTTCTTTTTAGGCTGCATGAAATCTCTCCCGAAACGCGTGTATCATATCCATAATCGCAGGAATCGTCAAGAGCGTTTGAACGATGCGAGTGCCTTATCCTCATCCTCATATATCGCGAACATGTCCATAAGCTCGACGATGCTGAATATTTTCTTGACCGCGCTGTTCATGCCGCATATCACAAGGCGTCGCTTGCTTGCCTTCAATATCCTTGACGTGGCGACGAAAAGCCGTATCCCCGAACTGCTCATATGTTCCACTGAGCGAAGGTCGAAAAGGATATGCGAATCAGGGTTATTCTCCATCACGGTGTTCACCTGCGTCTCTATCTCCAGCGTTACGTTCACTTCGAGCCGCCCCTCGAGATAGATGATGATGATGTCGCCTTCCTTCTTCGTGCTCAGTTCCATCGCTCACTCCTTGTCCCGCGGTTTCATATGCCTGTATTTTAGCATAGGTGTATAGGGAATACAATGGCAGAGCAGGGAGAATACGGCCAGCACGGCATCGAACACGAGCTCATTGATGTTGATGCGGCGCTGCGGTCCCATGGAGACCCGCGGATCAGACGCCGCTGAACGCCGAGAATCCGCCGTCGACCGGGAGCACTATGCCGGTGACGAATCTCGCTGCATCGGAACAAAGCCATACAAGCGCACCGACGACCTCGGATGATTCCCCGAAACGCCCCATCGGCGTATGCCCGATGATGGACGCGCCGCGCGGCGAGAGCTCACCTGTCTCCTTGCTGGTTAGAAGGAATCGATTCTGTTCCGTGAGGAAGAAACCCGGGGCTATCGCATTCACGCGGAATTTTTTATTGTAGTTCTGCGCCATGTGCACGGCAAGCCACATGGTGAAATTATTGACGGCGGATTTTGCCGCACCGTAGCCGAGAACCTTGGTAAGCGGACGCATCGACGCCATTGATGATATGTTTATTATCGTGCCCGCCTCGTTATCCTTCATCACCTTGCCGAACACCTGCGAGGAGAGGAGCGCGCCGCCGAAGAAATTGAGATGGAGCACGTCGCGTATCGCCTCCATGGGCATGTCAAAGAACGTGTTCGTATCGGACGATGTGGCCCCCGGCTGATTGCCGCCCGCGCCGTTGATGAGTATGTCTATCTTCGTAAATTTATTCTGTATCGTATCCGCCGCCGCGGCAAGACTGTCACGGCTCATGATATCCGCCTTCACGCCGATGACGTTCGCCACACCTTTCATCTTTTCATCGAATTTCTTCTCATCGCGGGTAAGCACGGCGACGTTCGCCCCGCATGCTGCGAGGCCTTTGACCATTTCAGTGCCAAGCACGCCGGTGCCGCCGGTTATGACGGCCGTCTTGTTTTTCAGCGAGAACATCTCAATACCCACGATCGACTCCTTGTGACGGTAATGACGTAATAGTACGGTAAACGAGGGAATTTTCAAGCGCAGCGCAGAAAAGGTAACATAACGCGTCAAAAAAGCTGTTCACTACTTTGCATTGTGTCAGTTATAGTCCCTGCTGTCTATTTTTCGAGAGTGTATTGTGCGTACTGTTGTAAGCGCTTACATTGCGGGCAATGAAAGGGAGGCCTGATTGCGAATACGTATGGCAATGACTGGTAAATTTCTGGACATCGTTTGTCGATACTTATTCCATGGTCAAAAGTCCATCCCCATCCGAAAACACATGAGTATTTTCACGCGATCCGTTGTTCTCGCTGCATTCCTTGTCATCTCCTTGCCTTTGTCAGGCTACTATTTCGTCGACGAATTCAATTTCGTGAACAAGACGAACTGGTATTCGAATTTCTATATGGCGCGGGAAGGAAGGGTTGACCTGAGCGTCGCGACACCCGGCTACACGCTCGGGGCAACAGGGGAGTTTTTCGTTTCGAACAATATCTATGGTGCGAACGATTACGACAGCGCTTGGGGCGGGGTCGGTATCGTTCTTTCGAACAGAAAGTTCAATGCATCATCATCCATCCCC
>JBBTBY010000010.1 GCA_038043445.1 Spirochaetota bacterium | reverse complement strand
CCCCCCACCGCCGTCAGCGAAACGGTCGCCGCAATGAAGAAGATAGCGGACAAGGTGATGATAATCCAGGAGATCGCACGCCAAACGAACCTGCTCTCCCTCAATGCGTCCATCGAGGCTGCACGGGCGGGCGAACACGGCAGAGGGTTCGCCGTCGTCGCGAGCGAAGTGCAGAAACTCGCCGACAGAAGCCAGCGGGCCGCAGGGGAGATAGGCGAACTATCGAAGCAAAGCGTTGCGGTCGCTGAAAAGGCAGGCGACATGCTCGACAGGCTGGTCCCGGACATCCAGAAGACAGCCGAGCTCGTGGCGGAAATAAGCGCTGCAAGTTCCGAGCAGAGTAACGGGGCGGAACAGATCAACAATGCGGTGCAGCAGATAAATACCGTCGTACAGCAGGTGTCATCCGAAGTGGACCGCGTGAGCAGTGCCGCGCAGAATACCGCCGCCGGATCGGAAGAAGTGGCATCGACCGCAGAGGAACTTTCATCGCAGGCGGAGCAGCTGACAGACACGATCGCGTTCTTCACGACGAGTGCCGCATCCCTGCATGCGCAGCATCATCCCGGAACGAAAAAGAACATGATCGCGCGTACGAAACGGCCGTTCGCGCTCAAAGAACACGCATCGCTGGAGCGGCCGGGACAGGAACGGGTGCTGACGGCGCCGGAAGAATCGGTCGAAAGCAGCACACGATATGAAAACATCGTGAGCACAGGGCGGAAGTAAGGAGAGACCCATGGAAACAAAAAAACAAGCGGCCATCGATTCAAAACAATATCTCACGTTCATGCTCGACCGCGAAATGTTCGCGTTCGAGGTACTGAAGGTAAAGGAAGTACTCGAGGTGGCGAAGATCACCAAGGTACCGCGCACGCCCGACTTCATGCCGGGGGTGATCAATCTCCGCGGAAGCGTCGTCCCGGTGGTCGATCTCAGGCTTAAATTCGAGATAACCGCGAAAGACCGTACGGTCGACACGGCGATAATCATCGTCGAGGCGTCGTTCGACGGGGATACGATAACCATCGGCTCGCTCGTGGACAGCGTGCATGAGGTCATACGCCTTGACGCTTCGCAGATAGAGGCGCCGCCGAAAGTGGGGATGAACGTGAGCGGCGAATACATCGAGGCCATCGGCAAGAAGGGAGACGATTTCATCATCATACTCAGCGCCGATAAGGTCTTTTCGGAAAAGGAACTCGCATTCGCAAAGGAAGCGTCGTCAAACGATTCGTTATCGTCCGGTGAGTAGGATTGAGCGCAGAACGGACATCCTGCGCGCAATCAAGGAAAAACGCTATGAAAATTAAAACAGGATCGAAACTCGGCATCGGATTCGGGTCCATCGTGCTGCTCATGGTCGCCATCGCGGCGGTAGCAGCGATACAGTTGTCCCGGGTACGCGCCAATGCGACTCAGGTGAGCGCGGAAAGTCTGCCCTATGCCCTGCTCGCGGACGAGATGGTGTACCATTCGGTGCAGGTGCAGCAGTTTTTCACCGACGCCTCGCTGACGAAATCGAAAGATGCCCTGGCGGACGCCGATGCGCACGCGAAGGAATTTCATGCGGGATTGAAGAAGTTCCGCGACATGTACGATCGGGAGAACGACCGCGACGGTCTCACCAGTGCGGACGCGCTCGAAAAGGAGTTCACCACATTCTATGAGATCGGCAAACGGATGGCCGACGCGTATATGGAAAAAGGCATCAAAGCCGGCAACGCCGTGATGACGGAATTCGATGCGGCATCCCTCGCCATGGCCGACGATGTCAGGAAACTGCAGAAGCAGCAGAGTGCCGAAGTGTCGGCGAACGCACAGAAGATCGTCTCGATGACGGCGACCGTACTTCTGGTGATATTCATATTGACCGGATGCGCGCTTATCGCCGCTATCATCATTGCGGTGGTCATTACGCGCGCCGTCACCAATCCGCTCGGGGGCGAACCCGATGAAATGGCACAGATCGCCGGAAAAATCGCGCAGGGCGATCTTCGCCTGCAATTCGATGAGGACAGAAAAAAGATCGGCCTTTATGCATCGATGTATGCGATGGCTGAAAAGCTGAAGGAGATCGTTTCAACGATAACATCGGCGGCGACGAACGTCTCCGGCGGCAGCGAACAGCTGAGCAGCTCAAGCGAAGAGTTTTCGCAGGGCGCGAGCGAACAGGCGGCGAGCGTGGAAGAAATATCGTCGTCCATGGAAGAAGTGGCCTCCGCCATCGAAGAGATGTCTTCGAGCGTGGAAGAAGTATCCACTTCCATGCAGGACGCCTCGTCATCGATCAATCAGATGACATCGACGATTCAGAAGAACGCGGAGAACGCACGTCAAACGGAAGCGATTGCCAAAAAAGCCGCCGGGGACGCGCAGACGGGTGGAGCGGCGATGACCGCCACCGTCCGGTCGATGAAGGAAATATCCGACAAGGTGCGTATCATTCAGGAGATCGCCCGGCAGACGAACCTCCTCTCGCTCAACGCGTCGATAGAAGCGGCGCGGGCGGGTGAACACGGCAAGGGCTTCGCGGTCGTCGCGAGCGAGGTGCAGAAGCTCGCCGATAGAAGTCAGCGCGCAGCCGCCGAAATAGAAAATCTCTCAAAAACGAGCGTCGATGTGGCCGAGAATGCGGGGCAGCTCTTCCTGAAACTTGTGCCGGACATTCAGAAGACGGCCGAACTCGTCGCCGAGATAAGCACGGCGAGCGCGGAACAGAACAATGGGGCAAAGCAGATCAACGACGCCGTACGCCGCATCAACACCGAGGTGCAGCAGCTGAGCAGCTCCACAACACAGATCGGCGGCTCGGTACAGCAGATCAACAGCGCTATACAGCAGTTGAACGGAGTGGTGCAGCAGAACGCATCTGCCGCCGAGGAAGTGGCATCGACCGCCGAAGAACTCTCGTCGCAGTCGATACAGATGCAGGACATCATAGGGTTTTTCCAGTTAAGCGATGCGGAACAGACGGAGTGGAAGGTTCGGCATCGGGTGAGCGGACCGGCAATGGGACGGGCAGCGCTCGAGCATCACGTCGCACCGGGAAAGAACATCTCGCCGGAGAAACCGAAAGGAACGAATCTCTCGCCGAAAAAACCGGAGCCGCAGTCCCCCACGATCTATCATCCCGAACGAAAAGGGGTGCACATCGACATGACGAATCCCGGCGACGAGGAGGATTCCGAGTTCAAGAAATACTGATCTACGGATAAACGGGGAACATCATGGACGTTCTCCGATGCGGTGACCGCTGGCACACTCCTGCCTCACCCCCTATTTACTTACCGGCGGTCTCCCCCAACACGCGTTTGCGTGCCCGCATCGGAACGTCCGCTGTTATCATGCTTGGAGATCGATATATGGAAAGCGGTATCACACAGATAAAGATGTCGGAGGAGGTCCGGGGACGCTTTGCCGCTTTCATTGAGACCGAATTCGGCATCAAGATGCCTGCGATCAAAAAGACATTGCTCGAGGGCCGGCTCGCCAAAAGGCTCAGGGCGCTCTCGTTCTCATCCTTCGACGAGTACTGCGATTATCTTTTCAGCGCTTCGGGACACGAAAAGGAATTGCCGTATTTCAGCGATCTCGTATCGACGCATAAAACTGATTTTTTCCGCGAACCATCCCATTATGAAACGCTTCGCTCGAAGATATTGCCGGAATTCGCAGCGCGTGGAATCGGCGTGAACCGTCCGCTCGATCTGTGGAGCGCCGCCTGTTCCACGGGCGAGGAGCCCTATACACTCGCCATGGTCCTTGACGATTACGGAAAATCGCTCCCGGCATACCGCTACACGATACTCGGCAGCGACATCTCCGAACCGGCGCTTGCCAAAGCATTGCGCGCAGTGTATCATGAACATCTGACGAAGCCGATTCCCGAGATGTTCCGCAAGGCGTATCTCTTCAGGGGCAGCGGCGACAAGTCCCACTTGGTGCGCATCGCCCCGGTGCTGCGCGCGCAGGTGCGCTTCCGCGCCATCAATCTCATGGACGAGGAGTATGCCGTTGGGTCGCTCATGGACATCATTTTCTGCCGCAATGTGCTCATCTATTTCGACAAGGAAAATCAGGGGCGTATCATTGCACGACTCGCGGAAAATCTGCGCCCGGGCGGATATCTCATTCTCGGACACTCGGAAACGATACTCGGCCCACACCCGATAATGAAAGCGGTCGTCTCTACCGTTTACCAGAAGGTGCAGCTATGAACGAATTCAGATCGATCGACGGCACTCCGACCCGATACATCGGTATCGGCGAGTACCACGTTACCGACAAGCCTGAAAAGATAGTGACCGTCGTCGGATCCTGTCTTGCAATATGCATGTACGCGAAGAACACACCGATGGCAGGCATGCTCCATGCCATGCTTCCGCACTGCAATCATCATGCAAGCACCAATTACGGCGGGGCGCATCAGGCGAATTGCGTCACCTTCCTTTTTTATATGATGCTCGAAAAATTCAAGAACGCCGGACTCTCGAACGACGATATCGAGATCAAGGTGTTCGGCGGCGCAAGCACCATGGGCAGGAATTCCGGCACCGTCTCGGTGGGGAAGCGCAACGCCGAAGTTTTTGAGATAATAATCGCCCGGGAGATGATGCCGGTACGTGCGCGCGACCTCGGCGGCACGCAGGGACGCAAGGTGATACTTGATGCCGCTACCGGCGATGCCTTCGTGAAAATGCTCTCAAAGGGCGCCCGCGAGCTCGCAGAAAGCAAGGTCGTGATAGACTGACAGCGGAAGGATTCGTGTATGGAGAAAAAGATCCGTGTTCTTATCGTCGACGACAGCGCCGTCGTCAGGCAGACAATGGAAGAGCTCATTTCCTCCGATCCGGAACTGGAGGTGATGGCGGCGGCTGCAGACCCGTTCATCGCCGCGGACAAGATACGCGATGAGGTCCCCGATGTCATAACGCTCGACATCGAAATGCCCCGCATGGACGGACTTACCTTCCTCAAGAAGATAATGTCGCAGCACCCCATACCCGTCGTCGTCTGCTCAAGTCTTACCGATGAAGGCTCGCTCACCGCGATACGAGCGGTGGAATTCGGCGCAGTGGACATCATCACCAAACCCAAGCTCGGCACGAAACAGTTCCTTGAGGAATCGAAGGCGACGATAACCGATGCGGTGAAAGCGGCCGCCCGCGCGCAGCTCAAAAAGCTCAGGATGACACCGGACATCACACCGAAGCTGTCCGCCGATGTCATTCTCGCCAAGTCGCGTTCGCATGCGATGGTGCAGACGACCGAAAAGGTCATCGCCGTAGGGGCGTCCACCGGCGGCACGGAGGCGCTTCGGACATTTCTCGAGGCGCTCCCCCTCGATACGCCGGGCATCGTCATCGTACAGCACATGCCCGAGAATTTCACCAAATCGTTCGCGAACCGGTTGAACGAGCTCTGCAGGATAAATGTGAAAGAGGCCGAGGACGGCGATACCGTTCTGAGGAGCCACGCGCTCATCGCGCCGGGGAACAAGCATATGCTCCTTAAGCGCAGCGGGGCGCGCTATTATGTGGAGGTCAAGGAAGGCCCGCTCGTCAATCGCCACCGTCCGTCGGTGGATGTGCTCTTCCGCTCGGCCGCCCGCTATGCGGGGGCGAACGCGGTCGGCATCATCATGACCGGCATGGGGGACGACGGGGCACGCGGCATGAAGGAGATGAAGGACGGCGGCGCATATACAATAGCGCAGGACGAGGATTCATGCGTCGTTTTCGGCATGCCCAAAGAGGCGATAAAGCTCGGCGGTGTCGATTCCATACTGCCGCTCGGTACTATCGCACCGCATGTGATACTGAAGTACTGCTGAATATCGAGATCCGGGACCACGCCGGAGGGCAACGCAAGTATACCGGACCAGTTGACGGCAAGGCCGCGCATAGCATATACTATCCCTCGTAATAGCCCCGAGGAGTACGGCATGCGCGGGATGATCACCTTTCTCTGTCTTGGCGCGCTGTGCGCTCTTTCTCTCACCGCGGACGTCAATGACGACCTGCTTTCCGCCTTCGACCGCGGCGATGTCAAGGCGATAGATGAGGCCATTGCGCGCAATGCGAACCCGAACACCAGAGACAGCGATGGATTTTCCGCGCTCATGTACGCGGTCGCGTTCGGAAAGAAGGATTATATCACCGCGCTCATCGCCAAGGGCGCGGATACGAGCCCGAAGGCAAACAAGGGCATGACGCTCGCCATGGCCTATGCCGCCTGCGGTGCCGTGCCTGAGCTCAAGGCAGCGCTCGCACAGAGCGGTGTGAACGATGTACGCTTCGACGGGCGGACGGCGCTCATGTACGCGGCGATGAACAAGGAACTCGCCGCAATGAAGCACCTCGTCGCATCCGGCGCGAACGTGCACGCGAAGGATGCGGACGGATGGTCGGCCGTCATGTTCCTGTGCGCGAACGATAAAAAAGCATCGAAGCGCGTGGCCATCGGCCGGCCCCGGGGACCGATGAAAGCCGCCGGCAATCCGAGCCTCGCCGCACTTGAATTCCTCGCCGCATCGGGCGCCAATCTCAAGGAAAAAACGCCGGAGCGCTTCACCACGCTCATGTATTCCGCGATCAACAACGATATCCCGACAGCGCAGTATCTTATCCGCAAAGGCGTCGAGGTTGATGCGCTCAATGACGATGACCGATCCGCCCTCATGTACGCGGCAATGAACAACAATGCTGAAATGGTGAAAATGCTCCTCGCCGAGGGAGCCGATGTGAACGTCCGCAACACGGACCTCTGGACGCCGCTCATGTATGCCTGCGCTACGGAAAAGCAGGTCACCGCGACCGACGCCGCGGCGAAGGAAAAAGCGGTCTCTTCCGTAAAGAACAATCTCGAGACCATATCCGTGATCCTTCGCTCAGGCGCCGATCTTCAGGCACGCAATAAGCAGGGGGGCACCGCACTCCTCTACGCCGCCGAGAACGCGAATGCTGCAGCCGTTTCCATGATAATATCGGAGGCATCGGCCGGCGCGTTCAATGCGCTGTCATATATCGTGAACACACCGAGCCTCGACGGGATGACGCCGCTCATGCATGCGGTACTGAACGGGGGCCGGGACATGGCGCTGCTCCTCCTCGAGAAAGACGCCGACATCAATGCACAGGACCTGAACGGCATGACGGCGCTCATGTTCGCATCGCGCGACGGCGACGAGGCGCTCGTCAAACTCCTCACGGACGAACTGCCCGACCTCGGCATGACCGACATGAACGGCTGGGGGCCGCTCTACTATGCCTCGCTCGGCGGCCACATGGCGGTCGTATCGATACTCATATCCCGCAACACCCCGGTGAATGGTCGCGAGCTCAAAGCCATGTACGCCGCCAACTCGCCCGTCATCGATGCGATACGATCGAGCACGGTATTCCGTGAGCGCCAGCAGGCCGCCCGCAGCCGTTATGCACCGCCCGAGGCCGTCGTCAATAAATATGCGTTCGGTCTCATCGAATTCGATGAGATCCCCTCGCTCAAGTCGCTCCCCAAGGCCATGTTCACCCCGCCGTACTCGGACGACTGGCTCTTCGATACCATGCCCCTCGATACGGTGCTCACGCTCGCCGAGATAGCCCCCGCCGTGCAGCGCAACGAAGGAATAGCCGTGCTTCGCGTTCTGACGAACTTCGATGGCGGCGAAACGCTTCTGACGAATTATCCGTCACTCCGCGACGCGTTCATGCGCGCACTCGATATCATGCTCGTCGATCGGCGGCTTCGCGCGGTAAAGCCCGCCGCCTCAATGCATGAACGACTTGTACCGTTCCTCAGACGTGCGCCCCGGCCATTGCCGACAAAGCCGGAGCGCCAGGCGCTCTCCATCGACTATGCGATAGAGAAGATATACCTTGAGTTCGGCGACAGCATGAAAGAAGCCGACATCCGAAAAATGCGCGAGACAAGGACGGTCCCGCTCATGGCCGATCTCTGCAGAAAAAAAGGAGCGATGGACATAGCCGTGTTCGTGACCAACGAAATAGCGCGCAACGCCCCGCGCGAGCTTTCGCAGCTCCTCATGTTCGATGCATACTCCTTTACGCGAGACACTCCCTGGCTGTCAACTGCCGGCACGAAAGTGCTCCTCGCCGTCATGCCCATCTACTGGAACGACATATGCTCACCGATGACATACTTCGACGCACCGGCCTTCGACCAGCTCACCCGCGATGCCCTGCGCTTCGGCGATGCTGCGGAGCACTATCCGACAATACGTAAAAGCCGTTATGCATCGGCCGACGGATTTGAACGACCGCTTGCTGCGATCGCGCGATATGCCGCAGATGCGACGAACCGCGCCGCGGACATCATCGACGCGCTCCTCGCCTTCACCCCGAGGGCGGGCATGACGAAGCAGGAAGTGAAGTTCCTGGCGGAAAGCCCGATAGCCGAAGGCAAGGCGCTCAGTATCGTCAACGCAGGAAAGACGAATGAAGTCTGGAAATTCGGGAAATTCGAGGTACTCTTCAGCGGGAGCACAGCAGCGTCGGTGATGGCACGCTGATGCGCTGCGCGGCTGACGCAAAGAAATCATTTGACATCAGAATTCAATAACGA
Organism: Spirochaetota bacterium; assembly: GCA_038043445.1. Classification (NCBI taxonomy): domain Bacteria; kingdom Pseudomonadati; phylum Spirochaetota; species Spirochaetota bacterium. The sequence goes on along the minus strand of JBBTBY010000010.1, from coordinate 16,451 downwards.
TATACTACGGTCACAACGGAGGTATCCCATGAAGAAAGCATTCATTTTTCTTGCAGTGATCTCTGCGCTATCGCTTATCGCGGCGGACGCAAAATTCGGCACCAGGGAAGAAGCCATCGCCATGGTCAAGAAAGGCATGGCCTATATCGACAAGGTAGGCGTCGAGAAGGCGCTTACTGAGATGACCAGGACAAACGGCATGTTCATCGACCGCGATCTGTATCTCTTCGCGCTCGACTTCAACGGCTTCTCGCGCGCCAACGGCGGAAAACCGTCCCTCGTCGGCAGCGACCTGGCCGATATGAAGGACAACAATGGCTATCCGTTCGTGAAAGAGATGATCGCTCTCGCGAAGAAGTCCGGCTCGGGCTGGATCAAATATCTCTGGAACAATAAGGTCACCGGCAAAATCGATCCGAAAGCGTCCTATATAGAACGCGTCGGCAAAACCGAGATCCTCATCGGCTGCGGCATGTATGATAAGGAACGCAAATAGCCGCTTCGGGCCGCCCTACGGCGTCTTTTCCGTCCCGATAATGAGCGCATCGTGCGTGGCGACAATACGTTCCCCGGGGCTGACGATGCAGAAGTCGTCGTCGCCCCATGCACCGTCGACAAAACGTTTCATGAGCGAGGCATCCCCGGCGAGATCGTCGAAGTCCCATCCCAGGTAGGACGCGCATATCTTCGTGTATTCCTTATAGGCGGCGCCATCCCCGGAACCGATGTCGACATAGGCGGCATTGGTGTACTTTTTCATCCATCCCTGCTCTATCTCCATGAGATACGCGGCATTCTCCGCGCCGTATTTTTCCGCGTACGCGGCGGCGATGGCGTCCGACCGCCCCTTTCCCGGCATGGGGGTGTCATCTATCCACCCCGGTGAATACCAATAAGTGCCCGGGTGTTCGTTGAAATAGCGCTGATAGCGCTCCTTGGAACCGAGGAGGAAGGTGATGCAGTCATGCGCCCTGACACAGACGACGGGGGCGGTGCGCGCCATGATGCCGACTATCCCCATGGAGCAGAGCCCGTAACCGAGGAGCACTGCATCGCAGGGCGGCGACCTGTCCACGGCAGCCTGCACCGCCGCACGCAGGTCGTCAGGGGAATTATGCAGACCCTGCTCGAGCAGATCGAAGGTGAATGTGTTCGGTGAGGAAGCGGCCACCTGGCAGAACTCGCGCCAGAGCACATGGCAGGCGATGATGTGGTATCGCTTGGAAAGGCCGCTTGTATGCGCACGCAGGCGCTCGGCAACATCTTTATCGTAGAATTCGGTCATATATGCCGCTTTACTATACTAAAAATCAGAGTAAAAACAACTGTTCCTCGCGTTGACAAAAGCGAATGTTCACTATATATTACCTTCTCCGTTGACGGGCAGTTCGCCCGGAATACGCATATTGTGATCGTATTATCATAGCAAGGATACCAGCATGGCCCTCCCGAAACACCGTAAATCGAAGTCAAAAACGCGGATGCAGCGCGCTGTCAACGAGAAGCGCTCGATATCCGACCTCTCCCTTTGCCCGCAATGCGGCTTTGAGAAGCTCTCTCATCGTATCTGCCCGAGCTGCGGCTACTACAAGGATAGGGTCGTCGCCGCTCCGCGCGAGAAAAAAGAGCGCCCGAAACAATCGTAACTGCATAGTCCGGCACGGGGAGCTAACGAATGAAAGTCGCAATCGATGTTGCCAGCGCCGAGAACCCGCTTCATGAAATGGTTCATGGCTGCATTGCTACCGTCAATACTGTTCCGAACGTCCACCTTATTCTCGTCGGCAACGGCGCACAGATCGAATCGGCGCTCGCGAAAGAGAAGTGCGATGCCTCGCGTTTCACCATCGAACATACCGACAGCGTCATAGGCATGGATGAATCCCCGGCAACGGCCATCAAGGAAAAGAAGAACGCATCGGTCATGGTGGCCAATCGCCTCGTCGCAGAAGGCAAGGCTGACGGCTGCTGGTCGCCCGGGAACACCGGTGCAACGCTCGCCGCTGCGCTCATGGAATTGGGCCGCCTCTCCGGCGTCTATCGCCCCGCGATAACCGTACCCTTCCCCCAGCTTGATAAGAACCGTTTCGCAGCCTTCCTCGACCTCGGCGCGAACGCCGACTGCACACCGGACTATCTCGTGCAGTTCGCCGTCATGGGCGAGGCCTATTCGAAATTCGCCTGGGGCATAGAAAAACCGCGTGTATCGCTCCTCAATATCGGCGAGGAAGATTCCAAGGGGAACGTGTTCTATAAAGAGACATACGAAAAACTGAAGACGATACCGTTCAATTTCATCGGTAATCTTGAGCCGACGCAGATATTCTTCGATCATGCGGACGTCGTCGTCGCCGACGGCTTTACCGGCAACATCGCGCTCAAAGCGTATGAAGGACTCGGCAAGGGCGTCATGCATATGATAAAAAATGGCGTAAAGCGGTCGCCCGTCGCGATGCTCGGCGCGCTTCTCATGAAGAACGTGCTCAAAGAGATAAAACGCAATATGTCATCCGACTCCTACGGCGGCGCGCCCCTTATCGGTGTGAACGGATGCAGCATGATAGGCCATGGAAAATCGAGCGCTGCCGCAGTACGCAACGCCGTGCTCGCAACGATACGTTTCGTCGAAAGCAGGGTCAACGACCACATCGTCGAGAACCTTATCCGCTACGGCTGCGCAAAAGGGAAATGATGACAACACGCCCCGTACGCATAAGCGGTGTCGGCGCCTATGCGCCTGAGAAAGTGCTCACCAATGCCGATCTTGAAAAAATGGTCGATACCACCGACGAATGGATAACCACGCGCACCGGCATACGCGAGCGGCATATCGCCGCCGATGATGTTCCCTCCTCAACGCTCGGTATCGAAGCGGCAAAAAAAGCCCTCGCACATGCCGGCGTACAGGCTTCCGCCCTCGACATGATAATAGTCGCGACGATAACCCCGGACTATATCTATCCGGCCACCGCCACCATCGTGCAAGAGGCCATCGGCGCGGTGAACGCGTGGTGCTACGATATCGAGGCGGCCTGCTCGGGGCTCATCTACGGCATCACCATCGCCGAGCAGTTCATACGCATCGGGCGTGCAGAACGCGTGCTCGTCATAGCGCCGGAAACACTCTCGAAGATAACCGACTGGCAGGACCGCAACACCTGCGTGCTCTTCGGGGACGGTGCCGGCGCTGTCGTGGTGGAAGCCGCCGTCGACGACAGCAGGATACTCGCAAGCTATATCGGCGGCGACGGGAAATACGGCGATCTTCTCTTCATGCCGGGCGGCGGATCGCTCAATCCGGCGAGCGAGAAAAGCGTCGCCGAGCGCATGCATTACATGAAGATGAGCGGCGGCTCCGTCATGAAAGCGGCAGTCGGCGCCATGGAAATGGCCGTCACCAAGGCGATGGAATCGGCGAAACTCACGCCAATGGATATCGACCTTATCATCCCGCATCAGGCGAATATGCGCATCATACAATCGGTGGCGCGTTTCCTCGAAGTGGACATGGCGAAGATGTACACGAACCTCGAACGCTACGGCAATACCTCAGCGGCATCCATCGGCCTTGCGCTCAACGAAGCCATCGAGCGGGGCATCGTCAGGAAAGGCTCCGTGGTCGCGCTCGTCGCGTTCGGCGGCGGATTCACTTGGGGATCGACGATAGTACGTTTCTAATTCACCCTTTCGGCAGTATCGTAAGCGGATTCTTCGGCTTCCCCTTGACGCATATCTTGAAATGCAGTTCCGGCGCATCGGTAAATCCGCTCATGCCGAGCTTACCGATGACGGCATTCCCCGCGACGGCATCGCCTTTCTTCACGGCCGACTCGGAGAGATGCGCGTAGATGGAGTTATAATCGTTCTCGTGCTTGAGGATAACGACGGTGCCGTAGCCGCGCATGGTGCCGACGTACTCGACGACCCCCGCGCGCGCGCTCATGACCGGGTCGCCGAAATTACCGCGTATGTCTATTCCCGTGTTCATGACATTCTCCGAAAGCCCATACCCGCGCACCACCGATCCCCGGTACGGCCAGAGGAATAGACCGCTCCCGGCAGGAACGCTCGCCGGCTTTGACACAACGGCCTTCGGCGGCGAGGTCTTCTTCGCTGCATCGGGAATGGCAAGCCGCATGCCGCGTTTCAGCGTATAATGCTTCACATCGATGCGGTTCATCCTGCAGAGCGTATCGATGGAGATATTCGACTTCTGGGCGATGCCGTAGAGCGTATCGCCTTTACGGACGGTATAGGAAGCGGCGGCCAAGGGCAGCGTACACAGAAGAAGTAGTATCGATGGATGGAACATAAGCTGTCCGTTACTGACGGATAGAGAAACCTTCCTTCAGCGGAGGGTCGGACGGGCGCACGGTAATGCTCAACTCGGTCACCGCGGAAAGCGCCGGCCCCTTCTTCACACGCGAGAGGAATTGCTCGAGTATCTCACGGTTCGGGCATATCACATCGATAGCGACCGTACCGTCATAATTGTTCCACACCTCGCCGTCGAGCACCATTTCCTTGGCTGTCTCCATGATGAAATAGCGGAAACCGACGCCCTGGACGCGCCCTGACAGGTTGATATTCGCTCGCAGCAAGGTACTTCCTCCAAGAGATGGCCCGTACTATGATTATCGGAAATCGAAGGAGTAATGTTTATCCGCTAGAGCAACGCCTCAAATTTACGCCTTCAGACGTCGATATTCTGTGTATGGATGCCGAGACCTATACGATCACGACCATCGAGGATGAATTCTCCTGTGAGCGCAATGTCGCCGAGCTTCTTCCCGTGCTCTTCGGCAAGGGATATACCGTGTACGGCGTCGAGCACAAACCCAATCAGCTTGTCCCCTACCACGTGCACCCGTCGCAGGAGATAGCCATCGTATTACGCGGGAAAATGCGCTATATCATCGAGGAAGAGATAGTCGATATCGGCGAGGGCGAAGTGATACATATACTCGCCTCGGCGGTACATGCCACCGTAAGCATCGCCGATACGGGCGATTCACACCTGCTTATCACCTTCGTGTAGCGCTCTCTATCACCGCTACCGCTACTGAATACGCCTTTTCGTGCGCTATGGAAATATGGATACGTACGCTCGATGCCCCGAACGTTCTCTTTATGTATTTCAGCACACGTTCGCTCGCTTCGATATACGGCCGCCCGCCCTTCTCCCGCGCGATCCCGATATCCCGCACGGCAAGCCCGGCCGAAAGTATCCCCGTCCCGAGCGCCTTGAAGAACGCCTCTTTGGCCGCGAACGATGCGGCAACGCTCTGATACGCATTGGCCTTCGCACGGAAATACGAAAGCTCCCCCGCCGTGAACACGCGCTTGAGGAACCGCATATTCTTCATATTGCGGCGCATCCGCTCATTATCGACGATGTCGATACCGATGCCGATCAGCATGGAATTTTCCCCGCCCCTTTAAAATAAATAAACCGATTCGTGGGATACTCGAACCGGTTTATTGTAGTGTGTGGTACGTAGAGGGTAGTCGTTACCACGTTGTGTATCATCATTATCGTCACACGGCGAAGAGAACTTTAATCTCATGTACGGTAATCGGCGTTAACCGTTACGTACTCATGCGTAAGGTCGGAGAACCAGTACGAATCCTTGCCCTTGCCGAGACCGCAATCGAGCACGACATCCTGCATCGGTTTTTTCATGAGCAGATCGAGCTCTTCCGTTTCATCAGTGAGGATGCGCCCGCGCCTGTATATCGTTATGCCGTTGAGCGTGAGCGTAGCCCGATAGGCATTGAACGCGACGCCGGCGCGCCCTGCCGCGGCAAGGATGCGCCCCCAATTCGCGTCCGCACCGTAGAACGCCGTTTTCGTAAGATTCGATGTAGCCACCGTCCGTGCAATCGCGGTCGCGCTTGCGCGGTCCCGAGCACCCTTGACGGTTATCTTGATGACCTTGGTAGCGCCCTCGCCGTCCTTGACGATGAGAACGCCAATTTCCTCGCACAATTCCCGTACCGCCCTCGCGAGCAGGCGCTCTGCCGCACCCGACCGGACGGGCTTATTGCCGGCGCGCCCATTGGCGAGCATGAGCACCATGTCATTGGTCGATGTATCCCCGTCAACGGATATCCGGTTGAACGTCGCATTGACCGCATCGAGAAGGATGCGGCGCTGTACCGTGGGAACGATGGCTGCATCCGTCGTTATAAATACAAGCATGGTCGCCATGTTCGGATGTATCATGCCCGCACCCTTTGCCATCGCAAAAATGCGTATTTCCGTCCCGTCGATGGTCACCTGACGATACGCCTTCTTCTCGAATTTGTCGGTGGTCATTATCGCTTTCGGGGCATTGTTCTCGCTCGGGGCAAGGAGCGGAAATGCGGCGTCTATGCCCGCTTCTATCTTTCTCATCGGGAGCTGCCGGCCGATGACACCGGTCGACGCAACAAGTATGTTCCCCGGTTTCACCTTGAGCTTTTTCGCAAGAAGAGAAGCCGTTCTCAGCGCATTCCTGTCACCTTCAGGCCCGGTCACCGCATTCGCATTCTTGCTGTTGATGACGACACCCGCGATACGGTTCCCGATATGACGTTTGCAGAGGAGTATCGGCGCCGCCTGTACACGATTGGTGGTGAACACCGCCGCCGCGTACGCGGGATACTTCGATGTGATAAGCGCAAGATCGGGGCCTTCTTTTTTCAGACCGCAATTGACCGCAGAGAACAGAAAATCACGCGGCAACGCCGGCGCATGTTTCATCGCTCGCTCCCCCACCGGACTATCAAGCCTCTTTCACTTCGCCAGCACTTGGTGCATTACCATGTGCATCACTTGGTGCATTACTTGGCCCATTACTGGATGTATCACTTGAACTTGATGCAGCGCTTGGGGCAACGCCTGCCGTGTTACCTGCCGCACCTGCAGCAGTGCTTTTCGCAGCGCTTTCTGACGTGCCTGCCGCATCTCCTGCAGCGTCGGGCGCATCCCGCTCAATGCGCCGTTTGCGCTCCTCATACTGCAGGCGTTCGCGTACAGTGAAGCGTATACGCCCGTGCTGATTACGTTCTTCGATGACGCCGAAACTGCCCCCGCCGAGATACGCGATCTTTTCCTGGGGACCGGGGCGCATCGTTTCGCGGAGCATACGCACGATGCAGTCGAAATGAGCGGGTTTTCCCGATTCCCGGTGGCGTATCGCCTGATTAAGGACGATTATCGGTTTCTCGCAGAGGGCGCATATGGGCTTCTCGACGCCGTCATTGCGCAGGCGATTCACATATTCGCGCTCAAGTTCGTCGAGCGAGCGTTCCCGCCGCCGGCCGCCGCGCCTGTCGCGATGGCGCCGACGCCGACCGCGATTGCGGTCATTGTTGAAATTGCCGCGGCCGCCGCGGTCATTCCTGTCGTTACTATTGCCGTTATTCCTGTCATTCCTTCGTTCGTCCATAACCCCTCACACAAGCGATGTCAGTATGCGTACGCCCTCTTTCAGTACCGCATCATCGGCGGCGAAGGAGAGACGAAAATTGGTGTCTCGTGCAGAAAACACATTGCCGGGTATAATAAGAACTTTTTTGTCGATAGCACGCTGTACGAATTGCGAACCGGTCTCCCCGTTCCTGAGCCCCGGGAACGCATAGAACGCGCCCATCGGCCGTGCAAGCGAGAATTTATTGGAAAGCCCGTCGTAGATGATGTCGCGCTTGCGGCGATAGGTATCGCAGATCGGCTTGAAATCGTAGTCAAGATGCTTAAGAACGCCCTTCTGTGCGATCGACGGCGCGCAGACGAAGGTGTACTGCTGGAGTTTTATCATCTCGGCGATGATGTCCGCGGGTCCCATCGCATAGCCGATGCGAAGCCCCGTCATGGCGAGGTTCTTGGAAAAGCCGTTCAGCACTATCGTCTCTTCGTGAAGATCGGCGATGCTCGCGAACGCGCCGTCATACACGAACGCGTCATATATTTCGTCGGAGATGATGATAAGACCGTGTTTCTTCGCGAACGCACGGATGACCGCGGCATCGGCCTCCGTACTGACCGCGCCGGTGGGATTGGACGGTGAATTGACGACAATGAGCTTCGCTTTCGGCGTATACGCCGCGGTCAGCTTCTCTTCCGTGATGCGAAAATCCGGGTAGGTATCGATGAACTTCGGCACCGCGCCGAAAAAGCGGGCAAGGTGCGGATACATGACAAAGTAGGGGTCGGGAATGAGCACTTCATCGCCGGGGTTCAGCAGCACCGCAAAAGCAAGAAGGATGCCGCCGGAGACACCGCTCGTGATCATGACATTATCTTCATTGTATTTCCCGCAGTACGGTGAACGGCGATAACGCGGGAGCGATGAAATGCCTCTGCGCAGGTCCGCATCACCCTGCGTAAGCGTATATTTGTTGAAGCCGCCCTGAATGGCGGAGATCATATCATGCTTGACGCTTTCCGGGACATCGAAGTCCGGCTGTCCTATGGAAAGATTTATCGGGTCCTTGATATGCTGAGCGAGATTGAATACCTTGCGTATGCCGGATGAATCAATACCGCCCATCCGGAGGGCAATGCGGCTCACTGAACGGTCCGTGATCTATTTCTCATCGTCCTCGAAATCATCATCAGCTTCGTCATCTTCCTCGTCCGCCTCGTCATCCTCTTCGATATCGTCATCGAATTCTTCGTCATCGAATTCTTCGTCGTCGAATTCTTCGTCGTCGAATTCTTCGTCATCGAATTCTTCGTCGTCAAATTCCTCGTCCTCTATTTCGTCGTCCGCAATATCCTCATCATCCTCAAAATCCTCGTCTTCCTCATCCTCGTCCTCATCTTCCTCGAGATCATCCTCGCCCTCATCGCTGTTGCGCTTCGCGAGTTCGAACAGTGCAGCCCAGACGAGCTTCACGTACGTCGGTTCGGCATACCATTTCATAACGACTCCTCGCATGAGGTGATTTTGCCGCCGGGATAACCCCGAAAGCGGCGTTCGGTGGGTAAAATACGATATTTTCATTGATTTGTCAAGCAAGCGAACGCCTCTGTTGATGCACACTCACCTCCACGTGCTTCTTGACAAAACGGCGGTTCTGTATAGAATCGACGCCCTGCGTCTTACAGAGCGAAAAAACAACATTGGGAGCTTTCACCATGGGACTTACGGAATTCCTCGCCACCTATATCACTGCGTTCATAGAAAAGACAGGGTATGTGAGCGTTTTCATCCTCATGACGATGGAAAGCATGATATTCCCCATACCGAGCGAAGCGGTCATGCCGTTCGCCGGCTTCAATATCGCCGCCGGGAAATTCACCTGGTGGGGAGTGCTCGTTGCGAGCACCCTCGGCAGCATCGCAGGCTCGTTCATCTCCTATTATATCGGCGCATACGGCGGCAAGCCCTTCATCAACAAGTTCGGGAAATACTTCCTTCTCGACAAGGACGACCTTACCTTCACCGAACGCTTCTTTGCGCGCTTCGGCGAGATTACGATATTCATCTGCCGTTTCATACCCATCGTACGGCATCTGATATCGCTCCCGGCAGGCATCGCGCGAATGAACATCGTACGTTTCGGCATCTTCACGATCATCGGGGCGACGATGTGGAACATGTTCCTCGCCTGGGCTGGCTTTACGCTCAAGAAGAACTGGGAACTCGTCATGCGCTACAGCAAGGTCGTCGATATCGTCGTCATCGTGGTCCTCATGGCGGCGGTCGCCTACTTCGTCTACCGTCATCTTGCCAAACACAGGCGCGGGAAGTCCAACGCGAAACGGAAGCGGTAAGCGCGGGGCGGCGCGTGCTCAAAGAAGCATGGACATCGGCGGTCGATTCGCTGAAATCGACCAGTGACGGCGCGGCCGTCGGCATCCTCAATCAATGCGCATACCGCGGCGAGATGGACAACGGCATCACCGTAGGCGTTTCGGGCGATTTCGCTATCAATTACATAAAGAAGAACCTCCTGCCCCGCATGCAGTCCCTTCTCAAAGAACGATCGGGACGCGATATTGCGCTCACCTTCCTCGTCGATCCATCGCTCGTACCCGCGGCGGACGTGCAGCACGATCTTTTCGGCACCACGGATATCGAAAAAAAACGTCATCGCTCGAGCTTGAACGAACACTACACGTTCGACAACTATATCAGCGGCAAGAACAATGATTATGTCGTCGCGGTGGCGATGCGCGTTGCGAAGTCACCGGGCACGCAAGACAATCCGTTCTTCTTCCACGGCGGCGTGGGCCTCGGAAAAACGCATCTCCTGCAAGCCATCGGCAACTACATCATCGCGAACGATCCCGCGAAAAAAGTGATATACATCGGGGGCGGTGCCTTCCTCACCGAATTCGTCGACAGTCTCAACAGCAGGAACGCCAATCGTTTCAGGAAAAAATACTCCACGCCCGACATACTCCTCCTCGACGATATCCAGCAGCTGCAGAAGGCGGTGCAGACATCGAAGGAGCTTTTTGAGATCTATCAGACGCTCGAGCAGCACGGCCGGCAGATGGTGTTCGTGAGCGACCGTCCGCCCAAAGAACTTGAAAACCTCGACGAACGGCTGCGCAACCGTTTCGAGAAGAACGTCATCGGACGCATCGAACCGCCGCTCTATGAGACGCGGCTTGCCATCATCAGGACAAAGCTTGATGAGCTTTCTACCGACATCGACGGCTCCATCATAGAATATCTCGCGCAGAACATATCGACCGATGTGCGTAAGATAGAGGGCGCGCTCAAGTCGTATATCGCACGGCGCGATCTCATGAACGTTACGCTCTCGCTCGAGGAGTGCATCGATGCCGGCGTCTTCAATGACTACTGCACCACGAGCGGCATTGCGGCGGCGTCCCCCAAGGACGTTCTTCGCGCGGTCGCAAAGGTGCTCTCCGTGCCCGCCGATGTCATACTCGGGAAGGACCGTACACGCACCGTTTCCTATGCGCGTCATCTGGCGGTCTATCTCGCCCTCACGCTCTCCAATCGATCGACCACGGAGATCGGCGCGGAATTCAACCGCGATCACTCATCGGTCGTGCATGCGCGGCACACCATCATCGCGATGATGCGCGAAAAAACGCATGTCGCGGAGGACATCGAGCGTATTAAGAATGTTCTTTCGGGGAGAACGGCCTAGCGAAAGCGCCGTTATGCTCGTATCCTGAGGAAATCGATCCTGCCCTTGACCGTGTATTCCCCGAGCGCGGCGGGGAGCAGAAGCGTTTCGCCCTTGGCGAAGGGTTCCATCCCCTTCGGATGCAATATGTTCCCCTCGCCGCCGACCGCCATGAGTATCTCAAAGCTCTCTTTCATCGCGGTGATCGCCTCGTACTTCGAACGTACGCCGCTGTTATGTATCTCCTCCACGGAAAAATAATCGTTGGCAATGACGGAGGCAGTCTCAAACCCGGTTTGCGCTGAAAATGTCTTCGCAAGCATGACAGGCTCGGTATCATTGAAGTTGATGTTCTCAAGCGATTCGGGTATATGCAGTTCGCGCAGATGGCCCGCATCATCGACGCGGTCCCAGTCATAGAGGCGATAGGTAAGATCGGACGTCTGCTGTATCTCGGCGAGTACGATGCCTTCCAGGATCGCATGCACGCGCCCCGCGGGCAGATAGATGACATCGCCGGCCTTCACCGGCAGATAGTTGAGCACCGTGGTTATCGTCTTATCACCGAGCGCTTGTACGAGCTCATCCTTCGTCGTCCCCGGCTTCAGTCCGACGATAAGCTTCGCATGCTCGGCCGCCGAGAGTATGAACCACATCTCGGTCTTCCCGAAACGCTGCCCGTGCGCGCGCGCGTACTTGTTGGCAGGATGCACCTGCACCGATAGCTTCTCGGTAGCATCAAGGAACTTTATCAGAAGAGGGAATTCATACTTATGCTCTTTGAACACTCGTTCGCCGACGATAAGCTCTTTGTATTCGACGATAAGGTCCTCAAGACTCTCCCCGGCGAGCTGCCCGTTCGATACCATGCTCTCATCCTCGGGCACCGTCGAGACCTCCCAGCTCTCCCCTATCTTCATGGACGGATCGAACGCTTTGCCGTAATCCCCAGCAAGGGCGTTCCCGCCCCATATCTTTTCCTTGAGGATGGGCTTGAATTTAAAAGGGTAAAACATGTTCAGACTCAGTGGCCGGTATTATACTACCGCCCGTTTTTTGCGCAATAGTCGTTTTCACACTTTGTTGCGTTTTCTGTTACATAGAATACAATGAATTCCGTGCGGATATCCATCACACGAACGATATTAGCGTTCATCACCGCCGGCATCGCGCTCACGGGGGCGAATTCCGAATTCGTTCCGACGAACGGGAGCGGCAGTGCGGCGTTCCAGCCGATGCAGGACAGGCGCCGGGCCGACACCAATGACGCAAAACAGCCGTGGGCGTTCGGCATTGGGGGCGGCGTGCTTATCGGCGGGCTGCAGGCGTTCGATCCCCGGTCGATATGCACGGGTGCAGAGCTCGGATTGCGCTTCATGTATTTCGGCGTACCGTCGTCGGTATTCTCCGACCTCTACCTCGAGTACAGCTTCTCCTATCGATCGGTAGCCTCGGCCGCCTACGGCAGGTTCGATATGATATCGATAGAGGGCGCGCGCATCGGCGCACATTTCGCACGATCATTGGATATCCTCTCCCTGCCGACCGCGCTCGGCATGAGCATCGGCTTCATCCATTACTATCCGTCGGTCACCGCAGCAGCCGGCACGAATTTCACCTATTTCCCGGGCTATGCGATACGCGTCCCCGTCGATATCGATCTCATGCTCGTCGCGAACACGATAACCCTTGAGCTTTTCGCGGCAGCGAACCTCTTTATTCACCGTTCCGAGATCGGGACGATACCGATGAAGGTCGATTATAATTTCAATCTGGAGGCGGGCCTCAACCTATGGGTGTATCTCCGGTAAAGCTCATCATCATGCTCGTCGCCCTCCCGCTCGCCGGCGAATACTATCGCTCCGTGGAATCGATAATCGTTCCCGGGCCGACGAAGAAGCATGCCCTCATCGCGGACGAAACGAACCGCACGCGTGAACTTACCGCTATCCTCGAGAAGGCACGGACAGCGCTCGCCTCCGGCAATACCGCCGCCGCCATACGCATATGCGAAGAGGCGCACGCCGTATACGCCAATCATCCGTTCACCTATCGCATCCTTTCCGAAGCATACGCGGCGAGCGGCGACCATTATCGCGCATTGAACTACGCGCAGAAAGGCATCGATTACGACAACCGTTACCTCCCGAACTACGAGATGCTTGCGGACGCATATGTGCGCTTCAATGAATTCGACCGCAGCATTCAGGCATATCTGACCGCATACCACATCGAGCTCATCTCGGGGTATTTCCTTGCAAAAGCCGGCATGCTCTTCCTCTCCCTCGGCGAACTCCCCGGGGCGGAACGCTACTTCGAAAAAGGCGCCACGAACGATGACCCGTACTGCATCGAAGGCAAGGGCATCATCGCCCTCAGGAGCAACGACTACGCATCCGCTCTGGCAAGCTTCGAACGTGCACAGTCGATACTCGAGAAGTTCAAGATGAACGATGCACGTATCCCGGCGGCCAAAGAGCGTCTCGCCGCACGCATTGTCAGAACGAAATATGACTGGCTCCTTGCGCTCATGGAAGCGAACTACGAGCGCGGCAATGACGCGAAGGTGATGGAACTGGGGGGCAAGGCGGTATCACTCGTACCGGAATACCGCGCCTTCATGCTGAGCGGATTGTCCGCCGCGCGCGCGGGCGACCTCACCAACGCCTTTCTCTTCCTCACGCAGGCGACGAACGTTTCCCCGCGCGTATCCATTCCCTACCGTACGCTCGCGGGCGTATACGCGCGCTTCGGCCGCACCAATGATGCCGTGGATGTACTTCGTGAGGGTGCACGCAATTGCCGCACCGATCAGGAACTCTACGTGGAGCTCTCGCAGTATCTGATACAGACCGGAAATTACGATGAAGCGGATGCCGCCTTCAAGAGGGCGCTTCTCTTCACGAACATCGGCGCTCGCTCGCTCGCCTCCTATGCGCGCATACTGTTCGGGAAAGGGGATCTTGCGGCGGCAGGGCGCTATGCGATCGAAGCAGAGGCTATCGCCGACAGGGCGGCGATGAACGATATCGCACGACGCGCGGCAATACGCATGCAGCTTGAAAAGGCGCGTACGCTCATCCGCGACAAAGCGCCGCAGCGGGCCATGGACATGCTCCAGACGACGAATTATACCGGACAGGAGGAATCGCTCCGTGTCCGATACATGCTCCTCGCGTACGACGCGCTCGGACGCATCGATGAACCGATAGCATTCCTCATGCGAGGGCTCAAGAGCGGCATATCGCTCCTGAACGCACGGGAGATAATGTACTTCGCCAATAAATTTCTCGAACTTCACCGTACGAACGAGACGAGCTGGCCGGTGGCGAAGCGAAAATACGCCGAGATAGCGCGCATTGTCGATGCCTGGATGATCAATGACGGCATGCGCCCCGCTCTGCTCTCCGCCTATTTCGACGACATCATCGCGTATGGGGATCATGATACGGCGATACACGTCGGGACGCTCATGAAGAAGAACGCGGCATTCGATCCTGCCAAAGCCGTCGCACGTGCCCAGTACCAGAAGGGACGCGCCGCCTTCGCGGACAATCGTGCGGGCGATGCAAAGGAAGCGCTCCTCAAAGCGCTCGCATCCGACGATGACTGCCATGACGCACGATTCCTCCTGAACGAAATGCATGCAGCGGAAGCATGGCGGGCGCTGCGCGACGCGGAAGATATCGGCGATACGACGAACACGGTGCGCGCCTACGGAACGATCCTCTCGCTTACCCCCTACGATGCGTCGCCCCTGCTCCCGCTCGCCCGCGCCTACCGCGAGAAAGGGGACTTCTCGAACGCGCTCGCGATTGCTGATGAAATACGGCAGCTTGCCCCCGAGAAAGGGCTCGGGCATGAATTGGCAGGCGATACGCATCTATCCGCGGGCAATGCCCTTGAAGCGCTCAAGGCGTACCGAGAGGCGATGCGCATTGAGCCGGACAACCCCGTGTATCGCCGAAAGGCCGCACGATGCTTCTTCGCACTCGAGCAGTATACGCGCGCCGCCGTGGAATTCGAGGCGCTTATCAGGACCGACGGCGTCGCGGAGAACTGGTTCTACTACGGCGCCGCATTGTACCATCTGTGGGAGTATCCGGATGCGATAGCCGCCATGGAAAAAGCGGTGATGGCTGAGCCCGGCAACCCGGTGTACCGCATGAATTACGGCGTCATACTCCTCGAAGCGGGGCGCACCGCGGAAGCGCTCGAAGCGTTCAACCATTCCCTCCTTATCGATGCCTCAAGCGAGGATACGCTCTTTTATAAAGCACGCGCGCTCTTCTATCTCGGACGCATCGATGAATCGTTCACCATCGCCGAACGGCTTGCGACCGCTTCGCCGGAGAATCCGCTCTATCGTTTCGCGCTCGGGGCCATTTACGAGCTTCGGTCGCGCCAGATACTCGCTTCCGATGTCGCGGAATATATCAATCGGGCCATCGTGCAGTTCACGCAGTGCGTATCGCTCTGCAAACCGGTGCGCGATGACGAACTCAAGCAGGAGGCGCTCAAGCGGTTGAAGGACCTCAATCCGAATTTCCATGTCATCGCCATTGCGCAGCTCCCTGCCGCGCTCGCTGCACCGCTCGCCAACGACCCGAAGGACAGGCGCATCGTCTATGCACCGCTCGCCAACGGCACGGTATGCGCCTATGACGTCATCGGCAACAAGGCGCTATGGCAGACGCGCGTCGCCGGCAGGGTGACAAGCCCGGTCGTCTATCGGGCACGGCACGTGATGTTCGGCACCGAGAGCGGCGTGTTCCATATACTCCGCGCCAAGGACGGGACATCGGCGTTCACGTTCGTCTCCGGCGGGCCCATCACACAAGCGGCGCTCCCCATCGTGAACAACAATAATGCCAAAGAGGGCGGCGACGAGGTGAACATCATCCTCGTGCCGTCCGACGACGGACGGGTATATCTCATCCAGTACCTCGAGGATGAGGACCGTTTCAATTATCAATTCATCCAGATGGAGGGCGGCATCTCAACGCCCATCGTCCATGAGAACGGTCTTCTCTTCTATGCCACCGCACGCGGGAGCATCTACTGCATGAACATGCGTACCGGAAAAACGAAATGGGTACAGCGTACGAGCGGACGCGTGACCGCAGCACCGCTCATCGTCAATGGGTCGCTCTATGCGGCATCGGACGACGGCATCATCTACCGGCTCTCGCTCGATGACGGGGGCATCACGGGCACCTACCGCTATCGGAACAGCGGCGTGAAGGAACTCGTACACAAGGACGGCTATCTCTTCTTCGGCGACGACTTCGGCAGGTTCCACATCATCGACACGGACATGAAGAGCGTCGGCATCGATCAATTGAACGGCGCAT
>JBBTBY010000009.1 GCA_038043445.1 Spirochaetota bacterium | reverse complement strand
CGCGCGCCGCCTGGAACTCGGCAGGATGTCTGACGAAGAGGAGAAGGAGGAGGCATGACTGAGGCACCGAGGAGGCTTAGGCCGGAGTTTGAGGCGGAGGTTCTGAAAGCATGGCCCGACGCTGTTCTGGTGGACGGGATAGCGATGGCGAAGGAGAACGTCCGATCCCTGATGGAATGGCTTTATGCGGATAAATTCGCCCCCGATGCGCCGGCGATCGCTTTTCGCAACAACTGTCTGCGTGCGCTCATCGCCGAATTCGAGCGATCGGCGGCTTCCGACGACGATACGCTTGCAGGACGCACACGCGCATATATCTACGCGAACATCGGCCGTAAAATAACCCTGCAGGATCTTGCCGCGCATGCCGGGATCGACCGCTATACATTCATCCGCAGCTACAAGAAAACAGCCGGGATAACGCCGATGGAGGACGCACGGCGTATACGGCTTGAAAAGGCGCGCGACCTTATTATCACCACCGACGATCCGCTCTGGTCCATCGCCGAGCGCTCGGGGTTCAGTTCGGAATTCTATTTCAGCCAGGCGTTCCGCCGGGCATACAGGATACCGCCGTCATCGCTTCGTACCGGGACGAAAGCGCGCAATAAATCATAAATTTCTGCAATCATTCATATTGCCGGATACCGTTCATCGGAATATCTTATCCGTACACCTGACACGGAGTCCGCCATGAACGACTGGGAAAACGAATCGATAACCGGTATCAACCGGCTGCCGCCGCATGCGGAGCTCATCCCCTACGACGATGCAGCGACAGCCTTGCGGCGTGAAAAATCCCCCTGGCAGCTTTCGCTCAATGGCCGCTGGAAATTCCATTACGCCGCATCGCCATCCCACGTCGACGACGCGTTCACTAGCGCCGCTTTCGATGATACTTCATGGGGCAGCATTCCCGTACCGTCGAACTGGCAGATGCACGGTTACGGACGCCCGCATTACACGAATGTGGTCAACCCGTTCCCGCTCGATCCGCCGTATGTGCCGACTGAGAACCCGACGGGGTGCTACCGCCGATGTTTCATGCTTCCGGAGAACTTCTCGGGAAGATCGATTCGCATCATGTTCCGCGGCGTGGACAGCGCGTTCTATCTCTGGGTGAACGGTACAAAGATAGGGTTCAGCAAGGGAAGCCGCCTGCCCGCGGAATTCGATATTACCGATGTGGTGCATGGCGGGGAGAATACCATCGCCGTCATGGTGATGCAGTGGTCGGACGGCACCTATCTTGAGGACCAGGACATGTGGTATTTGTCCGGGATATTCCGTGATGTGTATATCACCGCGTATCCGAAGGTCGATGTCCGCGATGCATTCATCACATCGTCCATCGATGCTGCAGGCAACGGCGTGCTGTCGATCGATGCGTCGATCAGCAATGATACAGCATCCGATGTCGGACACACCATAACAGCCGAGTTGTTTGACGGCATATCCGCGGTAAAAGCATGCACGGTCGCCTGCAAGACAAAAGCCCATGAAATGGAAACATTTCATTTCACGCTGTGCATCCCCAAGCCGAAATGCTGGAGCGCGGAAACGCCGCATCGATACACGCTCCTCCTTCCCATGCATGACAAGAACGGAGAAGTCACTTCCGTGCGGTCGATACGCACCGGTTTCCGCACCATCGCGATACAGAACGGACAGATACACGTCAACGGCCGCCCGGTCTTCTTCCGCGGCGTGAACCGCCATGAGATACATCCCGATCTCGGTCGCGCGGTCACTTATGCGTCCATGATCGAGGATATCCTGCTCATGAAACGCCATAATATAAACGCCGTGCGCACATCGCATTACGCCAATGATCCGCGGTTCTACGATCTGTGCGATGAGTACGGCATCTATCTCATTGCGGAGACCGATCTTGAAACGCATGCCTTCGGCTATGCGGCCGGAAAAAACCCGTCGATGTGGCCGCACTGGGAACACGCGTTCGTGGACCGCATGGAGCGCATGGTCGAATCGTACAAGAACCATCCGTCGATAATATTCTGGTCGCTCGGCAACGAGAGCGGCTTCGGCTGCAATCATGAGGCGATGGCACGATGGACGAAGTCGCGTGATGCCACGCGACTTATCCATTACGAGCAGGACCAGACGGAAAAGGTCGTCGATGTGATATCGCGCATGTATGCGACGCCCGAGCAGTGCCGCGAACTTGCCGCGAAATACAACTTTGCAAAACCCATGGTGCTCTGCGAATATCTGCACGCGATGGGCACCGGCATGGGCGGCCTTACCGAATACGTGAAGGTGTTCGATGAAGTCCCGCAGGTGCAGGGCGGCTTCATCTGGCAATGGGCGGATCATGGACTTCGCAAAACGCTCCCCGACGGGCGCACATTCTTCGCCTACGGCGGCGACTTCGGCGATGAGCCCAATGACGGACATTTCCACTGCGGCGGACTTGTGCATTCTGACAGGCGCGTGAAGCCCGCGCTCCTGGAATATAAAGCGGCGATGGCGCCGATACGTGCGTCTCTCGTCGGTAATACCATTGTCATAGAGAACCGCTATGATTTCCTCTCGCTTGATCACCTTTGCGCCTCGTGGACGCTGCTTGCGGACGGCAAAGAAACAGCGAGCGGTACGCTTACTATCCCGCCGACAGCGAGCCGAACATCAAGCACAGCAGCGATGCCTGACATTCCGGATACGGACGGCACAGAACGATTTCTGATAGTTCGATTTGCACACAAGGCAGCCGAGCGCTGGGCAGAAGCCGGTCACGAGATCGCCCGCATGGAACTCCCGCTCGGGGGAACGTTCATCCGTGCAAAAAAACGGACAGGCGCAGTGAGCATCCAAAAGGAGAAGAACATCATTCGCTGCAGAACAGCATCGGGCGAAGCGGTATTCGATACGGCGAACGGCGTACTTTCCCGGTGGATGCATGAAGGAGAGGACTTCATCTCCGCTGGACCGCGATTCAACTGCTATCGCGCACCGATAGATCATGACAGGCCGTTCGACAGATACAACGGCATGGCAAAACTCTGGCAAGACGCACGGCTCCATCAGCTCATGCACAGGACCGAGTCGTGCGATGCCGTAATTGACAACGATACTGCCGTCATCAGCATTCGCACGCGTGCCGCCCCGCCGGTTCATCGATTCGGCTTCAACTGCGAATACCGCTATACGGTTCACGGCGACGGATCGATCGATATCGCTGTTGCGGGCACACCCGAGGGAGAGGGAATACCGCATCTCCCGCGGCTTGGGCTCATCATGACTTTGCCCGCCGCATATGGGAACGTTCATTGGTATGGACGCGGACCGCATGAAAGCTACGCCGATATGAAACGCTCGGCATGCATCGGAACGTATACCCGCACCGTCAATGCCATGTTCGAGCCCAATATTCGTCCGCAGGAATGCGCCAATCACGAGGATACGCGCTATGCTGTCCTCTCCGCTGATCGCGGTAACGGTATTCGCATCGACGGCATGTTCGGCTTCGCCGCGTATCGCTATACGCTTACCGATCTTGCCGCAGCACGTCACCCATACGATCTGGTACCGCGTGATGATATAACGCTTCTCCTCGATCATCGCCAATGCGGCGTGGGCGCCGGCAGTCTCGGCCCCGCGGTGCTCGAAGCATATCGAATACAGCCTGCGGCTTTCTCTTTTTCGATCACCCTCTCGCCGATATCGGCGGGGAGCAATTGCATTGACAGCTCGTGCTGATGGGACGAAGCATCCCTCAGCAATGCGGGACATGCGGTATTTTCCGCTGTTTTGCTGTATACTGGCGTACATTATCATTGCCTGTTCATGAGGAGCTCCATGGCACTGAATGAATTGCGATATCAGGATCCGCGGACAAGGACATATCTCGGAAGCCCTTCGATCGTACGCTCGCCGGACGGATCGATAACAGGAGGAAATGAATGATGCCATTTTCCGTCCAAGCACCGACAGGCTTCCCCGCCGATACATGGCCCGCATATGCCGGCGACCCGATGTCGATAGAGCCCATGCCCGTACCGTGGATGGAACATATACCCCGGCATATTCCCTTGACAAGAGGCAGACAGCTCTTCATCGACGACTATCTTATTGCCTCGACGGACCTGAAAAGGAATTTTTACTCCGCGGTGAAATTCGCAGGCAATCCTGTCCTTTGCCCGAGTACACCGCAGGAACTTTCGCCCGTAACGTTCCCCTGGATGGACGAGGAAAAAGATGAGCAGGCGCTCTGCTATCTGGGCAATGGCGGCATCTTCTTCGATGCGAAAAAAAATAGATACAACATGTTTTACACCGCCGGTTGGCGCGGGGGACTCGCCGTCGCTGAAAGCACGGATATGCTGAACTGGACACGTTCGGATATCGATGGGAAAGGGAACATTCTCCTCGCGGCAGGTGCGAATGCAGCGGGATTCGATAATTCAATCTGGCTTGACAATGCCTCCTCCTTGGATGATGAACGGATAAAATACATGGTCTGCCGGAATGGCCTTGCCCATACGCTCTCTACCTCGAGTGATGCGCGCAGCTGGTCACAAGGTGTTCCAACCGGCCCCGCCGGTGATTACTGCAGTTTTTTTTACAACCCGTTCCGGAACGTGTGGGCGTACAGCATAAAACAGGACGGTCCGCGGGGGCGATGCCGCTGGTATTCTGAAAGTCCCGACTTCCTCACGGGGGCTGACTGGGCGTCCCGTATATACTGGACATCGGCCGACCGATACGATCTTCCCGATCCTGCCATTGGCGCGCAACCGCAGCTCTATCACTTGAACGCGTGCGCGTATGAAAGCATCATGATCGGCATGTTCATGCTGCACCTTGGTCCGGAAAACGACGTCTGCGTGCGGGAAAAACGACCAAAAACAACGCTTTTGTCGCTTGGGTTCAGCCGCGACGGTTTTCACTGGCACAGGCCGAACAGGCTCCCGTTCATCGCGGCGACACATCGAGACGGCGACTGGGACAGGGATTATCTCCACAGCCCGACGGGCATGTATGCGATCTATCGGGATACGCTCTATTTCCCTTACACGGGATTTTCCGGCATGGCCCCGAACGGCGTACGCGGCATGTATTGCGGCGCAAGCATCGGCATCGCTTCGCTTCGCCGCGACGGGTTCGCTTCGATGGATGCGGACGGTCAGGGAACGCTCACGACACGCCCGTTGATCGTTTCTGGACACTCGCTCTTTGTCAATACACAATGCGAGACCGGGTCATTGCGTGTTGCCATCTGCGATGAAGACGGGAATGAAATACCGCGGTATGGAAAAGCAGTATGCGATCCGATATCGGCCGACAGCACCTGTCATGCCGTTCGTTGGAAAGAAACCCGCGATGTGAGCGCTGTTTCGGGAGAGGCCATTCGTCTTCGTTTTTCGCTCAGGAACGGAAAATTATTCTCGTTCTGGGTAAGTTCGGATGAAGCGGGAGGAAGCAATGGATACTATCCATCGCCATTTCCCGTATGACACACATGCGTACACCGGTATAAGGAAACATCACATGGGACTTCGAACAACAGTACTGATCATCGTGATGGTATCGATGGCGGCATACGCGGACATCCGTGAGATCATCGTGCACCCGATGACAACGGTGAAGGACTGGCAGGCGGGCGGGACCAGGGTGCATCTGAACCTGGGAAAAAGCGGCGTTGCCGCCTCGAAAGAACAGACACGAGGCGATCAGCCTTCTTCACTGAAACTTTCCTGCGATTTCACCGAATCGGAACGGGCCTATTCCTCGGCATACTATGTCGGCCCGCCGATACCGGGGGAATGCAGTGAGATCTCGTTCTGGATGTACGGCAACAGCTCGAAACGCTGGATGAAACTTGCGCTTGAAGACTCCCGCGGGCGATGGTACGAGAAGTACATTGGCACCGTCGACTGGGACGGATGGAAGGAACTGCGTATCCCCGTCGGTGATGGGCGTGCATGGAAGGCCCTCGTGCGGCTCGGCGAAAAGCAGACCCCGATGGCGCATCCGGTCACGCTTCGTGAGATAGCCTTCCTGCGTCAGAAGGATGCCCCGCCGCTCGATAATTACTATTTCAGCGAAATGAAAGCGGTGAGCGACATCTCCGACATCGATCATGTCGATGCGCTGATCGCGACCGGACGGGCAGCAAATCTCTTCTACGCAGATGAAAAAGCGCAGATTTCGCTTACGCTGTCGAACACAACCCCGCTCGCGGTGAGCGGTTCGCTCGCGGTGAGCGTTACCGATTTTTTTGACCATGAAACGAATGTGTTCATCCTGCCCGTGGTACTCGCATCGGGGCGGTCTATAGCTTATACCATTCCCGTGCCGGGGCTTCCTATCGGCTCACACCGCATCACCGCTGCGCTCTCATCACTATCGAGAACGCGGCGATGGTACGGGGTCATCGCCGTCAATGGACGCCTGCCTGAGACGCCGCCGGACGAACATGCGAAATTCGGCGTCATGCTCAATGTCGACAGGCTCCCGGAGTCTATGATGGCCACATCGCTTGCGCTCAGCCGTGACGGCCGCTTGAAATGGACGCGCATCATCATGGATTGGGCGGACATCAATCCGTCCCCGGGAAAATGGTACTGGGAACCGGTGCAGAAGGAAAAGGGCGCGGCTGGTTCTGCCATGGTATTTTCACGTGCATCCCTGCGGGTACCGCATGCCGCACGCCTGAATCCGGACAGCGCAG
Organism: Spirochaetota bacterium; assembly: GCA_038043445.1. Taxonomy (NCBI): domain Bacteria; kingdom Pseudomonadati; phylum Spirochaetota; species Spirochaetota bacterium. The sequence continues at coordinate 128 of JBBTBY010000009.1, read as the reverse complement.
TGACCATTTCGTTCTTTGCGAAGGGAGCGGTCTCCAACGCGGGTTCGCAGCTTATCATTTCAAAATTCGGCAGTGCCGAGCGCAAGATCTACGGCTGGAACGAACGCTTCGGACTGGGAATCCCGGTG
>JBBTBY010000008.1 GCA_038043445.1 Spirochaetota bacterium | reverse complement strand
AGGGGATGCATCGTCGACACCACGCGCGATCTGTTCCTGCGTGTCGAAGTTGAAATACGCTGCCGCCGAATACTCCCTCGGCTCGCCCCCGGCGTCCATCTGCATGCTCGCCCAGAAACCGCCGCTGCCTGACACCAAGCGAATGAGAATTTCATAGTCACCGCGCGCAAGCCTTCGCGTCACAAGAGTAGCGAACTTCTGCGGCGATGCGCTCTGTCTGCTTAGGTCAAGGATCTCCTCGCCGTTCAGGTAGAATTTCGCGTAATAATCAGCACCGCCGTAAAAGTTGACCGTGTCATCTTTCTCGAGCGAAAACCGGCAACGGATGAGCGCTCCGGTATCATTGCGCGCAGCGAGTTTCGCTATCGAGCGCATGTCAAAATCCCCTGACGATGTGACACCGAATGAATCATCCACTTCGTTCCATACCGCGGTATTCGTATCCATGGCATCGAGCAGTTCCTGCTGTTTTTTGTTCTCGATACGAATGGGCGCTGATACGTGAACAGAACTGAATGCCATATCGCGGTTTCGAGAGCTTCTATTCCCCAGCAGTGCGTGTTCTTTCACCGGGATGGCGGGCGATGCATTTTTCATTGTCGTCAAATGCATACCGATCGTTTCATCCACGATCGTGTCATTACCGCCGCTAGAGTGCTCGTAGCCCGTACCCTGAAGAAATACCAGCGTACGGCCGTCTGCCTTAAGCTTCGCAATGCTCGCGCGAAGACGTTCGTCGATATTGTACAGATTGATAAACACGATCACTTTTACCGGCGGTACTATATCGTCGCGAATGTCCTCGGCGTAATAGGTACGGCAGGGGACGCCCGATCCAAGCGCCTCATCGAGTGCATTGCGCGCCCAGCGTACGTGATATTTCGCGTCGGCACGGATGTAATCGACTGCACGCTCATCGTAAATGATCGCCACATCCTGCACGGGCGTTTTCACCGATGCACGCGGAAGCGTTCGCTCGAGTTCCGAAAGAAATCTCATCTCGTCGATGATACGCTCATCGTTATACTGCCACGGCCCCCCGAGCAGCGCCTGATATATGAACATGCTCCCGCTCGCATGCAGATGTGCATATTCGCGTCGGTACATCGCGCGAAGCTCTTCGATATTCTTCGCATGTCCGCGCATGGTGGGGTTCTGCGATACGACGCCCGATGTCCATGTCGATTCCTTGACAAGCCAGGTCGGATGGTCCATGCCGCTTGAAAAGAATTTCCCGTGAAGCGCATACGTATCAAGGTATGCGTTGAATCCGCCGAGCGACGGCGGAAGCCGCTGAGCATAGGTTGGCTGGTGATAGAAAAAATCGATGTTCTTATTGCGCACCAGTTCGCTCACAACGGTCAGGTCCCGCCGGCCCGAATCGCCGCTGCCGGCAACGCCGACGATGATCTTCCTTGTTGAAGCCTTGCGCACGGTGTCGACAAGGTATTCCATGAGTGAAAGCCTGCTCTCGGTGTGAAATCGCTTCCAGTCCATGGCACGTCGTTCAGAACGCGGGTCGTGAAAACCGTTGCCGAGCGCGAGATCCTCCGCGGGCGGCGGTGAAACAGCATCAAGGGAAGTGATGTTCATGCCCCATGCGTGTGATAATGCATCGACGGCTTTATATTTTTTTTCTACCCAGTGAAGCCAGGCGGTGCGTGCAACGGGGCTGTAATCCCCCCAGAGATACGGGTCCTTGGAAAGAAAGTCATCGGGTGCATGCCAGTGATACATTTGCTGGTCCTGTCCGCCGCCGACGAAATAGCCGATGATAGCCCGCGAGGGTATCGTTTTTTCCACCGCTCGAATATAGGCGCTCACCATATCTCCGGTGTCTTTCCGAAAACGCTTCGAGAGGAATGACCATGCATACTGCTCAGGTTTTACCGGCGGTACGTTGCTGAACCGGAGAAAATGCCCACTGACTATCATTTTCTCGCCGCGTCCGTTCTGAATGACATCGTCGGGATTCTCAAATCCCCACTGCGGATAGGTATCTATCCACAAACGGATTATCAGTTTCGCGTTGGGATTGGAACGCAGCGGATGCCAGAGGTTTTCTTCGATGCCCGCAGTATCGTATTTTCCCTTGCCGTCCCAGAAGCCATACGACAATGGTTTTTTCGAGCCCGAATACCCTAGATTCACATTGACAACGATTATCTCAACACCGCCTTCCCGGTAAGGATCCATATAGGTTATTTCCGGAGAAAACATTTCCTGATAGCCGGCCATGCGCGGCTGAAGATCCCCATTCACGATAAGGTCAACTCCGCCGTTATCTCTGCGCGACAGATGCGCGGCGGCGATCGGACGGGCGGCGATGGCATTGGTCACTGCGCTTGTTATCGGCGGCGGGACTATTTTCGGCGCCGTGCCTGCGGTGTACCGCGTTGAAACATTCACGATCTTCTTCGCTTCTTCGCCATACTGTCCTGCGAGAAGGGCGGGGTTCTGATAATGCGATCGTATCTCATCAGCAGTCAGCGGACGCGTATACACCTTCGCATCATCGATAACACCGTTGAACCAAAATGCGACGACTTCACTTTCCGGTTTTGCACAGCCGATATTGAACACGCCGGGGTAATCATAGATATCAAAGCGCGGAAGCTCCGCTGCGACAGGATTGCCGTTAACATAGATCGTCAGTGTCCGCGCAACGTGTTCATACACGCCGGCGACATGATACCACTCGCCGACCTCGCACACCGCATCATTTGTCACACCGTAGGAGATCTTTTTGGTGTCGCTGATACGGAAGATGAATTTCTTCTTCGGCGAATACTCGATGGCATTATGATATCCGGGGCGGCCCATCACAGCGGCCATTGTCTTCGGCAGCGCCGACGGCTTTACCCACGCCTCGTAGGTATGACTCATGAGCTTCGTCGGTATCTCTACAGAAACGACGGCATTGCTCCCGTTGAATTGATATGCCTGACCTGTTTTCCCCGGTACTGATACCGTATTCAATGCACGTCCGGTCCTGTTTGACAGTGCACTGTCGAACGCATAACTGCCTGTTTCGTCAAATTTCCAATAGCCCAATATTCCATTGTCAGGTAACGCTTCCCCGCCGCGGTAGTGCGCATATATCGCCGATGCTTCGCTTTCGGTCAATGCCGTGTCATACATACGCACATCGTCCACATCACCGGCAAACCATCCGGCATACTGCTCGCTCTTCGGATTGCCGCAACCCGCATAAAACGTATTGCCGTAAGTGAAAAGCGCGCCCGGCACGGACACGGCAGCTGCCAGCTCCCCGTCGATAAAAAGGAAGGCGGTTGCAGAGCTTTTATTATACACACCGATAAGATGATGCCATTCGCCCTGTTCGTACTTTTTTTCTGATACTGCTTCGAATTGCTTTTTATCGGCAGTATAGCCGCGGAAAGCGAACTGCTTTGTCGGCCTGAAGCTGAGGATATTGTGATGGCCGGGACGTCCGAAAATCCCCGCTTCCGCCTGCGGTATGGTACGCGGCCGCACCCACACGGAAAAGCTGAAACTTTCCAGAGTACGCGTTATACTGATCTCGGCGTATGAATTTGTGCCGGAGAACGACAATCCATTTCCCGTCACCCCGGCGGATGCCGATGCGTTCACCGTGACCGCCGTAAGTCCGCCAATCGCGTCAAGATACGATTCTCCGCTTCTCTCGTCCAACGACCAGTGCGCGATCGGAACGGTGAAAAGCATGGTCGGCAACAGGCAGAAGAATATCGATCGCAACAGGGCGACATGCACAGGGGCAGTCGCATTATATTTGAAATACTTCATGAATATTAGTATAGTCGATAATCAGAAAATCACATTATCTCAATCCGTGTATTTCTTATCTTTTTCCGATCTTGCCGATTTCAGCACAATAAAGAAATTTTCGGGACAAGTCGGAACAGGGCTATAGCTGCCACTCCCGGCGTTCCCCTACCGAACGAAGTGGAACGGCTTGTAATTTATCGGTGCTTTCGCCTCACCGATGCCGGGGGTGAATCCCATCCACGACATTCGCCCGAGGCCGTCATTTTCGTTGACGATGAAGTTTATCCCCATGACCGTGCCCGCTTTCGGTGCATCGAGCTTAAGCGCGTTCCACGGGAGCAGTGCTTCATAGACGGTCACTCCATCGGCATGTTTCCCCGCTGTCTCCGCTTTCAGTTCGCCCCAGTATTTCCCGACGATATAGAGCGATGCGCTTGCGCCATGCTCGCCTATGACAAGTCCTACCTCACGGTCATCGTCATTGTATGCGTTCATCGAATCGCCGCTTCGGTCGATCGCGAGCTGAATGCTGTCGGATTTCCACGACTCTTTCGGGCCGTCGAACGGCGCCGCATGCACGTCATCGCGCACGCGAGCCGCGAAATACAGGCCATCGTCATTCCAGCCGATATACGCCTCAACGGAAAGATCATTCGTTCCTTTCCACGGCGCATCAGGCGGATAGAGGAAATTGCGATTATCGAGGGTGACAGGGGTGAGCATTTTCGTCTCATCGAGCGTGCCGTCTATTCTCGGCGTCGCGATATACCCGACCGTTACAAGATCGGTAGGCACAACGAACGATTTTTTCATTATCTCAGCAGAGACGGCAAGCGAAAGCGTATCGCCGCGCGTTACGGCTGACGGAAGCGCAACGGAAACCGTATCCTCGCCGGACACGGTGAATGTTCTCGTCATGCGTTTCCCGCCGGCCTCGAATACGCCGTCGACAGGCCGCCCGACAGTGTTCTCCACCACCGCGGTAACCGTTCTGTCATCCGAAAGATATACTTTCCTCACCATAAGCGGCTCGGCCGCGATGACCTTTGCCGATGCGAACGCTTTCTCAAGCGCATCGGCGTCCTTTTTCGGCGATGTAACATACAAGGGCAGCCTGTTGTAACCGAGTGAAAGCGTCGCTCCGCCTGCGATACGCCTCCCGACGCTGTTCACCGCTTCCGTCGAAGTCGGCGCTGTCATCGAGAGAATGAATTCGCCGTCCTTTTTCGACCAGAACGCAACGACCGACTTCCCGTCATTCCTGTCGAATCGCCAGGCCGATACAGTGTCATTGCACGTTACTTCGCGTACGAACGAGGAGTCATGCAGCATATACGCGGAGGCGGCGAATGTGCTCGCCATCGGCGTCGGAAAAAGCGTGTCCGGACATTCATGGCCGACCGCCGCCCGCTGCGGCAGGTTACAGTGGAACAGCCCGTAATCGTCCCCGGTCGGATTATGATAATGCGTGATGAACCAATAGCATTTTTCCAGACCGGGCACCGATTTGCATATCGCCAATCCCTGCCCCACGATGGCGGCATACTGCGTCGTCATATCGTCCGGCGGGTCGATATCGCCGAGAATGGAATATCCAATCTCCGTGGTCCATATGCGCCGCGGAAAACCGTGCTGTTCCATGAGATCGCCGAGCAGTATGAATTTCCCGCGCAAGTCCATCTCCTCGGGGAATTGCACCTTGCCGTTCTGTCGTATGATGCGGTTATGCGAATACGGATGGGCGGAATTGATGTCGAACATCCCTTTCGTGAGCGGAAGCACCGCTTTTGTGAATTTGAAATCGCCGGGTACTTTTTCCGGATCGGCGCCCGCGAACGTATGAAAATCGCGTCCGCTTACATCGAGCGCAAGTATCGGCATGTTCGGCGCAACACTTCGTATCTCCTCGTGCGCAGCCTTTATCATCGCGGCATATATCTCGGCGCCCTTTTCTATCGTATACCCCGGCACATGGCAGATCTCATTGTTCGGTTCGTTCTGCACCTCGATGCCGGCGATCTTCCCCTTGTAGCGCTCGGTCGCGACACGAATATGGGCGCGGTATATCTCCATTATTTCAGGCTTCATGATGTCGCTCATTTCCTTCATGCCCCAGTTCGTGGGTATATACTGGAAATTCACTTCGGGACAGATAACAACACCAATGCCGCGTTCGCGCGCTGAATCGATACGCTTATCGAGCTCTGAAAAATCGTACTTTGATGCATCCTTCGACGTCCACGGCAGGAACCAGTAGAACTCGCGGTAATTCTTACAGCCGATGCGGTCGAGCGCATGCGGATCCTCGTGAACATGCATGGAACCAAAAAAACTTTTCGGGTCGTCCTTTCCGTAACTGGCGATCTTATTCACCACGCTCAAGCCCGAGCGCGTACGTCCGGCTTTTATCCCTTCGATAGCAAGATATGCGCTTATGCCGAAGAACCGCGGCACGTCGGTAGGGAAGAGTATCTCTTTCGTTATCGTCTCGCCGAGACCCTTGAACGACAGCGGGAAACGACGCTCATTCACGGTCTTATCGTCGGCGATACTTTTCACCACGAGTTCGGTGTTGATGGCAAGCGAGCGGCGGTTCATGACCGACACACGATACACGGCACGCTCCCCGACGAACGCAACGCCGCTCGGCAGATCGTTCTCGATGGCAATACCGAACACGGCATGAGGATTGAATGAGAACGTATGGATCATGGTCTCTTTTATCTGAAATGTCCCGTCCGGCGAGTCTGCCGACCCCTTGTAAATATCAATGGACAGCGAACGTACGGGGAATTTTATCGCGCCGCTGCCGTCGCCGCCCCAGCAATCGGTGAACACCGTTTTATCGAATGCAAGAGAGACCTTCTGCCAGCCGGCAGCGGGTATCTTCAGTGTATGCTGATGCGTCTGCCCCGTGTTGTCCGACAGTCTGACGAAGCAGGTTATTTTCGGGTCCGCGGCAAAGTATGAGAACGTGAGCCCGGATGAATCGTCGACGCCGGTAGGCATTCCGCGAACGAGTTTGATATAGACATTGTTGGCGGCATTCGGCACGAATGAATAGTTGAGTTTTGTGACAAAGGAATTACCGTCGACAGCCGGCAGTACATTCCCGCGCACACCCTCGCGCACTATCTGTATCTTCCACGGCGGCATCTTGCTGCTCTTGTCCGGATCGACAAGCACGCCGTTCTCGAGCGGCGGGAGCGCTTTCTTACCGGCATCCGCTTTCCTTTCGGGAGCATCCTTTGCTTCGACAATGCCCGGCGAGGGAAGAACAAGCGATGATCTGTCCGCGGTCATGACCGCATTGATATCGCCCTCAGCGAGCGCACTTGTGAATATACGGATATTATCGATGAAACCCTTGAATGGGCGCTGTTTGTTCATATTGCCTATCTCGATATACCCGCCGATGACCTTCGCGTCCACAGGCAGCGCCCCCTCGGAAGCGGTCTTTACCAGCGCACCTCTCTGCAGTTGATATGCCGTGACCGTGTCCTTCTCGCTGTCAACGACTATGGTGAAGAATATCGGTTTATTCACTTCTGCGATCATCTTCGCGCCGAACCACTTCGTCTCATTCTTCGCGTTCGCCACCGCACACACCATGCCCCCGCTCTGTACATACACCTGCAGGAGCGGGCTCACCGACACGATGCGCCGGGGAAGATCATCCTTTGTCGCAGCGTAGATGACGCCGCTCACTGAAAGCGACTTCGCGCCGTCAATACCCTTTGCCGTAATGATCACCGCCCCGCCGTGATCGCTCGCTTTCTCCGCTGATCCGCCTTTCGTCCGTGTCACATCGAGACAGCGAATATTCATGCCTTCGCCGAAACACGCCTCTTCCCCCGTCACCGGATTGAGGAATTTCCCCTCGCCGCCGAGTGTGCCGGTGTTCTTAAGATCGCCGTTGAAGAGAAATTCGACCTCGGGCTTCGCCTGGGCGTACACCGAAAGAGCGGTCATCGTCGAAACGATAAGCATCGTGAAACTTCTTGTGTTCATAACAGAACCCCCGCGGGAGAATTCCATCCAGTATAGTATACTGTCCCTGAATGCGCCATGCACAAAATGGTAATTGCATGGAGAAAACGGAATAGCCGCATCCTGATGCGCCGTTGCGGGCAGGTATATCCATTTTGCAGGAAGGGGTATTTCCCGAATACCGCACGGATGCTATATTGATGCAAACGGCGACCCGGAGGGCGATGTGAGCACTATTTCCTTGAACGGCATGTGGGAGATAACCGACGAGCCGATAGATCTCGATATAACGAACGCGGATGCCGTACTCGCAAAGTCGGATTGGATCTCCTCACCGGTGCCGGGTGACATACATCAGGGACTTATCAGTGCGGGGAAGATAACGGAGCCGCTTACCGGCGTTCAGAGCCGTGAGTGTGCCTGGACCGAGGAACGCTCGTGGTGGTACAAGAGAACATTCGATGCGCCGAACGGATACGCGGATGCGGATGCCGTCGAGCTTTCGATGAACGGTCTCGATTCGAACGCGGTCATTTTCCTCAATGGCGTCATCATCGGCAGGCATGTGAACGCATTTCGCCCTTTTGTATGCGATGTAAAACCCGTGCTTAAGCCTGCGGGAAATGTCCTTCTCGTACGGCTTTCCGCCGGCGTGGAGAATATCACCGAGGACGATATGATCGGGATGGCGATCCGCGCAGGAACGGAAGCCGGCAACGGGCGTCCCGAACGCGGAGATGCGCGGCGTCCCTTCGTACGCAAACCGCAGTACAGTTTCGGCTGGGACTGGAGCCCGCGGCTTGCCACCACCGCCATCGCCGGCGACGTTACGCTCCAGGTATTGAAGTCAGCGGCGCTTCGCGACATACATGTGCGATCACAGCGGCACGGCGACGATATATCGGTTATCGTCGATGTTGCCGTCGAAGGCATGCATTTTTACCGCACGCTCGATGCCGAACTTTCGCTTTTCATTCGCGGCGAAAAAAGCGATGTGAAAGCGGAAAAAATATCGATGAAGCGCGCGGTGCTCGTGCATTCAGGGAACACCGTCATCACGTTCGACGTGCCGCTGAAACGCCCAAAGCTCTGGTGGCCTAACGGTATGGGCGAACAGCACCTCTATACCGTCGAAGCGGCGCTTCTCATCGGCGGAAAAAAGCATGAACGGATGGAAAAGTGCTTCGGCGTTCGATCCATCAAGCTGCTCGACGTGAACACATTCGCATTCGAAGTGAACGGCGTGAAGATGTTCTGCAAGGGTGCGAACTGGATACCGGCGGACGCGATCTACGCCCGCGTGAGCGACGAACGATACCATACGCTCGTACGCGAAGCGGCCGAGGCGAATTTCACCATGCTCCGTATCTGGGGCGGCGGCCTCTACGAGCGCGAAGCATTCTACGACGAATGCGACCGTGCGGGCATTCTCGTCTGGCACGATTTCATGTTCGCCTGCGCGCCGTATCCCGATCATCTCGAATGGTTCCGACGCGAGGTCGAGCTTGAAGCGAAATATCAGATCGAGCGCCTGCGCCATCATCCCTGTATGGCTGTGTGGTCGGGTAACAATGAGAACAACTGGGGGTTCTGCGACTGGTGGAAGGATAGAACACAAAGCGGGGCGTATATCTATAATCACATTCTCCCGGACGCCGTGCGCGCCTATTCCCCCGACATTCCCTACTGGAACGGTTCGCCCTACGGCGGCGCCGATTCGCCCAATTCGCCGAGCATCGGCGACCGCCATCATTGGGGCGATTGCATGATGAACAAGGATATGATGAAGCGTATCACGCCGGAAGAATATGACGCATGCACATCGCCTTTCGTTTCGGAGTACGGATATATCGGCGCGTGCAGCAAACGCTCCACGGAGGACTACCTCGACACGAACGACATCGACATAACGGGCGATGTGTGGAAGCATCACACGAACACGTTCGAGAAGGACACCGTGCTCGCGGGGATACAAAAGCACTATCGCGATACGGACGGCATGCCGCTCGTCGATTACTTTCTCTACAGCGGCCTCTGTCAGGGGCTCATGTATTCCTACTCCCTCGAGGCCATGCGCTTTCGGGGCAACTGTCACGGTGCGCTTTTCTGGATGTACGAGGATTGCTGGGGCGAGCTCGGCTGGACCATCATCGATTATTATCTCAGGCGGAAGATATCGTACTATTTCGTCAAACGCGCACTCGCGCATCGTCGGCTTATCCTCCGTGAAGAAAAGAGGGTTATTACTGTCGTCATGGCGAATGATACCCTGGAACCGGTGAAAGGATATATCGAATTCGGGTACACAACGCTCGACGGCAAAAGTATCTCCGCTCGGTCGAAGATCTTTATCGCGAAGGCATCATCGCGGACGGTCATCGCTTCGTTCAAGCGCGGGAAGGAAGACCCGAAGGACGGGGTCTGGTTCGCGCGCATCAGAGGTAAAAGCGAAATTCTCCCGGCGACGCTCCGTGCCGCGGATATTCGTGAGATGAAGCTCACAAAGCCGGAACTTTCAGTGAAGACGGTTAAAACCGCGAAGGGCATCTATGCGGTCACCGTGACAAGCGATGTGTTCGCGCATGCGGTGCACCTGGAACTTCCCGACAGTGCCGTACCCGATGACGATTATTTCGATCTATTGCCGGGGGCATCACGCACGGTTGCCGTTCGCGCGAAGACATTGGCGGCCAAAGATGTTGTGGTTACGAGCGCGGCAATACGATAGCGGCCCTGCATCAGTCTATCAGTACCGCTGCGTGAATATGCACACGCGGAAGCGTAATTGACAGCACGCCGCGTCCTTTCTTTCCCGGCGTATATTTCCACGACAACGTGCCTTTTTCAAGGGAGAGCTCCACTTTTTTCGGACGGCGCGGCAGCGCTGCGGTTATCGTCATCGGTCCCACGCCGGGGATCTCATCGATGACGCCGTTGTTCGGCTGATTGGGAATGCCCGATGCGCGATTGATGAAATGTACGATGCTTGCCGTGCCTTTTTTACGAAGGACGACGTCTATCGCCGCAGGGGCTTTCACCCGTATCGAAAGATCGGGTCTCATCGACGCTATCACTTCGCCTATGAACGCCCGTTCCATGATATATCTATTCGTCTTAAAATCCTTAAAAACATCGAATGGTATGTATGCGGCATATCCCTTCCCGACGCGATATACCGTCGCCGCGGCGAACGGGGCGCGGTCATCGTCGGGTATCGGTGTTGTCCAGAAATACGAATGCGCATCCGCGCCTGCCGGGATGACGCGATGCAGCTCTTTGCTGAACACCGGCGTCACACCGAGCGCTGAGGAAACACAGAAATGGGAATTCTTGAACGGATAGAGACTTTTCGGCTCACCGTTCACCTTTTCTTTTACATCGGTAATACCCTCACTTTTTACGCCGAAAAATTCGGCCCCGAAGCGGTCAAGGCATTTCGCCCCCGCCACGAGGAGACGCCCGCCGGCGACAGCATACTGCTTCAATGCATTCACCATCGCATTACTCATATTGTACTGCTCGGGGATTACAACCACCGGGAAATCGGCAAGATGCGGAAAGAGCGCCCATTCGTCGAGAACATCGACACCGTAGGACGATTCCAGTATCGAGAACACCGCTCCGCGCACGGCGTCGGCATCGTACCCCCAATGAAGATTATTCGATGGAAGACTTCGATAATGATGTTCGGAGTGAAGAACCGCAATCTGCGGTATGGTCTCGGTGCCTGAGCAGACGGCACGCCGCGCTTTGATGAACGATGCGGCCTCGCCGATGCGTTTCGATCGCCAGGGAACAAGACGTCCATCGCGTATGTACTGGGGGGATTCATATATCTGCACATGGCCGCCGAACGCGAGCGAGACAGCCGCCTCCTGCATGAGCATTTCTGCCGGTTTCGCCGTCCACGGAGATGTATCGAGATGTTCGAAGCCGCCGGAGCAGTAAAAATTCCAGAGCATGATATCCCACGGTTTTTCCCGTGTGGAAATGAAGCGGGCCTCGCAGCGGCTTGAATCGAGCCCGAACACCGGTGTATTATCCCCGCTTATCCAGTCCGTGGGCGCTGTCGGTTCGCCGGGATCCCCGAATGTCTGAAGCCAGTTCGAGCAGACACGGACGCCGGGTCTGTGCGCGTGTACCGCATCGCAGTATTTTTTCACATACGCGTCGAAACTCGCGCGGTGAAATTTCATCCAGAGCGGCCAATTCGCATCGCTCAGTTCAACCGGCGGCTCGATGATACCCGTCTCTTCGGTGAACACGCGGCGGCAGGCGCTGCAGTAGCAGGGATCGACGCCCCAGAGATCACCGTCCACCCAAAAGCCATCCACATCATAGCGGTCGATAAGCTCTTTCATCTGCGGTATGAGAAGTTCATCGAGATACGGCGAACGCGGGCAGAGGCGATGCATTTCCGGCGGCTTTTTCTGCGATGGATTGGGCACCACTTTCCATGCGGGGAATTTTTCCGCGGCCGCATGATCGATGATTCCTGAGTAGTGACAATGGAGCGGAAGCTTCAACCGTTTCGTCGCCGCGCGCCACACCGTCATCATGTCGTTATGAATATGAGCATTCACCGTCGCCGCAGGCACAGTGCTTTTCCATCCGGTGACGCCGGGATGTCCCTTGCAGTCGGTTTGTACCCAGTCGCATTTCATTGCTTTGAGATTGGCGGCAATATCGTCGACGGTCAGTCGTGCGCCGATATCAGTATCGTCGGTGCGCACATGCATATCATAATGCATGCCGAAATAGCATCGATCGCCGTACCAGGAGCCTTTCGCGCTCATGATATCAGTATAAGCCTTTGAGCTTCTTGCCAAGCAGGAAGAATTTCCGTTCTGGATACCATAACACCGCATTCCCGTTGCGCCGCGTACAGCTCGCATACATCGCAAGGTCGGTGCGCCCGTTGCCGAAACCAAGTGCAACGCCGTCATTATCCATGAGGAATCGCGGCGGAGAAAAATGAAGCGGCTGTTTTGCGTTGGGCATGAACGTACCCCGGAGTATCCATATCGGACGCCTATGCCAGAGCGAATCGCCCGGCTTTTCGGCATCTCCGCCCGTCCACGGACCGAAATTGCCGTTATGATTATGGATGAAAAGCGCGTAGACGCCGTCCTCCACTTCGTATATCGGCGAAGGGCTTATCGGATGGAGCATCGGGACGCTCTCGTCATTGTAGCGGAGCACTTCCGGTTTCGACCATGTTTTCCCTGCATCGGCGGAAATAGCATAATAGGGATGGCCCGTGAACGTGCGCATGGCGCAGAACAATCTGCCGTCAGGGAGCTTAACTAATGACGGCTCCTGTACAACGCTCATCGTGCTGTCGAAAGGATATTCCACGCGCAGCGCCGCATCGTTCTCGGCGAAATAGCTGATCTTCAGATCGCGAATAGCCGGATCATTATCGACGTTCTCAAAGCGCATGAACTCGACCACACATTCCCATGCCCAGTAATGCCCTTTCGGCGGCTCCTTGCGTACTTTCGTCGAAAGCCATCGCGTGAATCCGGCGAAATATTTTCCCTCGGAAAGCCGCTCGGGCTTCTGCCACACTATCCAATTCCCCGGCATCGCGGGGTCGGGGTCATCCCATTTGCTTTTCGGCATCGGAACAATATCCTCCGCCGACCAGGTCTCGCCGTTATCATCCGAATATTTCCCCGCCATGACGCCGGTGAATTGATGATGCGTATCGACAAGCCCTATCTGCTTGTTGTAAAGCACGTAGATGCGCCCGCTTTTTGAAATGAGCGGAAAGCCCCAGCTCGTCATCCCTTTGCCGGTTTTCGGATCGATATCCTTGCCCGGCCCCGCGATCGTTTTCGGCCGCGTCCAGGTCATTCCCTCGGTAGTGCTCCGCGAAAATACTATTCGGTGATCGGGCTGTCCCTCGTATGTGCTCTGCGTCCATACCGCCATGAGCGAACCGTCGGGGCCGTCGAATACGAGAAAGTGTTCGTTCCCGCCGTCACCGGTGCTCCCGTCGAGGCTCCCCGGTACATGAACGATATAATCGGGATGTGTGCGGCGTATCTCTTCTTCCATGCGGGTGATATCAAAACTCATTGCATGCTCCTTAGTTCTTTGCGCTAAAGGTATACAGCGTACGGTGTGATGTCAACAGGAGAAAATGGAAATTAGCAGAATAATTCGGATAATGCCCCATCCGCTTATTCGCGCTTCGAAGACACGTCCTTTGCTTTCCCCGTGATGACACTGGCACAATTCTCGTCGATGTCGGTGATCACGGTCCGTGAAAGGCAATGCGAGAACGATTCTCGCATGATGCCGGACAAGACTGCCGGGGACCGATCGGCAAGTGACAATTGCCACGTGTTCGGTATATTCAAATGCTTCCGGAAATGGATAAGCGGTTTGCTCACCGCATCATCATTCACTTTTACCTCTACGGCATCAAGGAGAACACCGTTCCTGAGAACGACAAGATCAACCTCCCGCTTCTCTTTATCGCGTATATAGCGCAGTTCGTATCGGTATCCGTCGCGGTCGGAAAGGAAATGGCAGCGTTTGAGAAGCGCCGCGGCAATAAGATTTTCCGCCCGCATGCCCATATCCTCGTCAACATCCGCAATGTCGTAGAAGAATATCTTCGGCGGCTTTTGTATCGCCCGCACGACTTTTGCCGTAAGCGGGAATACCCTGAATATGACGTACATGCGTTCAAGTATTTCGATCCAGTGCAGCACCGTTCTCGATGTAACCTGCAGGTCCTCGGCAAGATTGCTCATCACGACCGGGCTTCCTACACGCGATTTGAGCAGATCAAGGAGCATGGTAAGCGATCCGAGCTCGCGCACCGCTTCCAGATCGCGAATGTCTTCCTTTATCACCCGGTCCCAGCGTTCGGTGCGCCAGCGCCTCGCCTCGCGTTCATCATTCCCGAGGAACGGCTCCGGAAATCCGCCGGTAACAAGGAGGCGGCTTATGACATCCTTAACGCTCATACCCTCGACAGGTTCGTCGGCGGTAATAGGGTGCAGGCGCCAGTGATGATATCGTCCAAGAAGTGAATCACCCCCGCGGCGATACACATCGAGGCGCGCACTGCCGGTAACGAGGAAATGCTGCGCATCACGGCGCGTATCATAAAGCCCTTTCAGCATATTCTTCCAGTTGCGGAATTTATGTATCTCATCAAGGACGATGAGCGGTGATGACTCATCGATAGCACCTTTCTGTACGATGCGTCTGTCAGGGGCGCTGTCCCAGTTAAGATAGATACTCTTCGGATACTGTTCCATGATATGGCGCGCAAGCGTCGTTTTCCCGCATTGCCGCGGCCCGGAAAGCAATACCATTTTCCGGGTAATATCATGTGCGATCGCATCGTGAACGTATCTATGCATGGCATTTTCCTATTTTCTAATATGACTAATTTATCATCAAGTATAAAATAGTCAAGACCGATTTATCATGTAGTATAAAATAGTCAGAATCGGCAGGTCATCATATTTCAGCGGTATTTTTGATCAGAATTTGACGGCGAATTTTACAATTGCATCCGGTTCATCTCTCATTCGCCGGAACATGTCAAGCGCTTCCGCGGTGCCGACAACGGGATCGACGATACCACCCACGTTCAATTTCCCCTGACGCATCATCGACAGTATTGCCGCGACGGCGCGGCGCTCGTCCCAGCGCGGAATATCCCGCGGTGGATGACCGAAACCGCATCCATGCGGCACTATCATCGTAAGCCGATTGTGATGGAATTCGCGCCCAAGGAATACGCCGTGCGCATCCGTGCGATAGAACCCTGCAGCGCACACCGTCCCGCCGACGCGGCAGGAACGTATCGCCGTGGCAAGACCTGCGCTCGCACCGCTCAGTTCGATGGCGACATCCACACCGGTGCCGCCGAGGATATCATGAACGCGCGCCGCCGTATCGCCTTCCCGCGGATCGAAGGAAATATCGGCCCCGAGCGATTCGGCCATGCGCCTTCGCCCGCTGCTCATATCGACGGCTATCACACGTTCAGCACCGCTCTCATGCGCCATTGCTACCGCGATAAGACCGAGCGCGCCCAATCCGACGACAAGCACCGTTTCTCCGAAACGAACATTGCTCTCGCGCACGCAGTGGAATGAAACATACGCAGGCTCCGCGCAGAGTGCGAGTGTCGGAGACAGGTCCCCGAGCGCATGCACATACGCAGCATTCATCGTGTTCGTCTCGCGTATATCGGCGTTGATGGCGAACACGCGCTCGCCGACGCGCACGCTCTTTACTCCGGAGCCGATCTCGCTGACGACCCCGACGGTGCTGGTGCCGAATGATATCGGCTTCTCGCGGCTTACCGTCGCCGGCGATGCATCCGACTCCGACGCAACGAACATCCTTCGATCGATATCGAATCGCTCGCCGCCGAAGGTTGAGGCATCCATGAGCGCCGCCCAGGTCCCGTATTTGCCCGATGCGTACTCGGTTGCAATACGCACATCATGAGTCCCGATAGGCGTATCCCCATAGGAAAGCCAATCACATACATGATCACCGATCAAGGCAAGACGTTTTGGCATTGTAATGCTCCTTTGTTCATATTTTGTTCTGTTCCAACGGCTATCGGTACACCATCATGCTCTGCTGACGCAAGCATCGCCTCGACCGTACGCTGCGTAATGATCCCATCGGCCGCCGGCGTGACCGTGGGACCACCATTGCTGACCGCGTCCAGAAAATCGCGCATTTCTTCGGCATGCGCATCGCTGTCTTCTATGAATGCTTCTGTCGGGCCGCTCCCGTCGGTGAACGTTATTGTCGCCGTATCCTTGTCGCACCAATCACCGGTGCTTCGATAATCGAGTACGCAGCGCTGAAACACTGCACGGAAATCGCCGATACATTTTCCGGGGAAGGCGCAATTGCTCGCGCTGATGAGCGCAAGCGATCCGTTCTCCATTTTCAGGATTGCCGCGCTTACATCCTCGATACGATCATCCTTGATGGGATGGCAAAGCGTAGCGATATGCCCCTGCACGGTCAGTACATCGCCCATGAGAAATCGGGCTGTATCGAATATATGCGTTGCCTGTTCGAATGTCTGTCCGCCGCTCATCGATCGTGAACGCCACCACGGTTTTCCTTCCATATTTGACCAGAATCTCCCCTCAAAAAGCGCAGGTCTTCCCGCCCGCCCGCTCGTTATGAGCTCTTTCATCCGCTTCACCGACCGTTTGAACCGATAATGATACCCCACCTGGCTTACGACATTGTGCTTTCGTATCGCATCCGCCATCGACTGCGCGCGATCGGGATCGCGTGCGAGCGGCTTTTCAAGGAACACGGCGATGCCTCGTTCGGCGGCGCATTCCACCTCGCCGGCATGCGCATGCGGAGGGAGCGTCACTATGACAGCATCGGGCGAAACCTCGTCACACATCCTTCCGTATTCGTTGTATACTGCTGCACCCGACAGGGATTGATCATTTACGAATTCATCGCCCTTCATTTTCGAACGGGCGCATATCGCGCCGATATGTACATCGGGCATCGCTTTCAGCGAACGCACATGCATCGACGCCATGTAACCGGTACCGAGAATGGCAATGCTGGTCACCGCGTTCTGTGAAGTCATATCGTTCTCCGCTGCATTTCAGATAATACGAATCTATTGCGTCGGATTGATGGATGCAATGCCGCAGGACATGAAAAAGTTGACGTATCTTATGGTTCACCAGGCGAAATACAAATAGGGGTCTTCGAAATCCTCCATCGGCCGCAGGTAGAGCGGATACGTGCCGGGGGGATCATAGTGCCGCATCGGCTGGCTGTAATATTTTGAAAAATCGATGGCCTTTGTCCCGGAAAATTTTCGCGGCGCCGCGAGATTGTCCATGAAAAAGCTCACGTTAAAACCTCGGCTCCCGGAAACGAGTTTTATCAGCACGGTATGTTTGCCTTTGGTGAAATTGCCCGATTTTATTTCGGTGGCTTTCCCCGGAGCACCGGATTGTTTGCTCAAGTCTATCGTCAACGTCCCGTCGACCCATATATACGCCCAGTAGTCCCCGCCCGCATAAAAATTGACGCGGCTGTCGGCGGCAAGATCGAACGACCCGCGGATCAATACGACCTGGTCCATACCCGGCTGGATCTTGTAGAGGCTTGCGACATCGATGATACTTGATTTTGCACCGCCGTAGCCGGCGAGATCGGAAGCGGCGGCAAGAAGCGTGAGGCTTTTCCAGGACACGCTCTCCTCGGAAAGCTTCTCATCAAGGAGCGCTTTCTGGCTGAGCGGTCCTTTTTTCACGGCCGAAATTTCGATATCGTTCAAGAGCTGATCTTCGACAATCCGCGTGTCGTCGCTCTGATTCGACGGGACATCGATGAGCGTGGTGATCCGCTCGACAAGCGCGGCCTCGCTTTTGACGTTGAGAAAGCTCAGCATGCGGTTATACAGTCCGCGCACACGAAGCTGTGACAAACGCGCCTGCGATGGATTGCCGATATCGAACGCGGTCACCGGCACTCCGCAAAACACGACACGCCCTTTTCCAAGCACCGAGTCGCTCACAAGCGATCCGTTCGCATCCACAAAATAATCGATCGGCTGACGCCAGCGCAGTAATCCGGGGCCGATCGTACCCGCTCCGATGACAGCATCGTCGAGAGACGGCGAGCGCGTAACATTGGTCACGAGGGTATACCCTGCTGACGGCGTTCCATCGGCCGCGATAAGCGCCGTGTAACCGCTCTTGATCTTCTCCCGAGCAGTGTCATCGAATTTTTTCGGCGGCATAATGCGCACAGCCTGCTCGCCTTTGCCCTGCTCGAAACCGAGCGAAGCGAATTCGCGCATTACGCTCTCGTCCATGCCGATTGATAATGTTCTGTTCACATCATCCGACGGTGCGGCCGCGTACTTGAGCAGCTGCTCGGCAACAGCCGTCGCGGCAGGGTCGACGCCGACCCTGCCGGTAAGATCGAGCTGACAGTAGATTATCCTCCCTTTTCCATGGCGCCATTCAAGAAGCGGCGAATACGCCATATCGAATTCGCAATCGATAAGCGGTCGGAAATTCCCCTTGTGCGGAATTTCTATTATGGCCGATGCGACGTTCCCGTGATTCCCGCACCGCGTCATGCGCTGCGCGCGGAAACCGGCCTGCGGCACATCGCGATGCGTCCAGTATCGCGGCGGCGTTTCTTCGGGGAGAAGCGATGCGCTGCCGCGCCAATCCTCAAGGTCGCTGCTCTGTATTCCTGCCATGACCGGATGCGCCTTTTCACGCACGAACACCTTTCGCACGCCGCGCTCCTCGCAGCGCAACCCCAAGCGCAGAAGATCGTCTGGCGTCTGCTCGAACATGATAATGGTGCGGCCTCTATTGATATCATCAGCGGAAAAAGGCAATCGCACGGCATTGCTCAATGACCCGCGCCCGATGATGATGAGGTTTTGATCGTTCTCTGCTTTCACATAGCGGTCAAGCCATTTCGAGGAATCGCCGATCGGATCATATAGAGAAGCGGCTATTATAGGCGTTTTTTTGATCTCCGGCCATATACCGAAATGGAACTCATCTTGCAACCCGAATTTCTGTTTGTCGTAAAGCGTCGTGATCTTGATCGTCGCATATCGTTTTTTTGCCGTCGTCGTCGCTTTCAATACGATCGGTTTGAACTGAATGCCCCCGGCATCGATCTTCACCGTCTCCGTGCCGGAAGCGATCACGCCGCCGTCATCCCAACTCGCCTGCCAGCGCACCGGGAATTCGATACGGCTCTCCGGCCCGTCGTATACGATCACTATCTGTTTCGTTATCGTTTCGTTCTGAAAGTAGTTCCGATCGCGATTGATGAAATCCGGGCTTCCGCCGATATACACGAGCAAGGGCTGCATGACAGCTGCATATCGCTGGACAAAAACATCGGTGATGACAGGATTCTGCCAGTTGACGGTCAATTCCATAAGCCACGGCACCCAGCCCTGAATGCCCCAGGTGCGCCAGCTTTTTGCTATGCGGGAATAGTAGTCACTGAGGAAATTTTCATACGCCGGTATGCGGCTATAGCGCATCGGCGCGGTGAGATACGTCGTGCCGTATTTTTCATAATCGCCCAGACCCTCGGTCGGCCGCCGCCGATAATGTTCCGGCTCATTGCGATAGGCTTCATCGCCGTACAGGAGCGCACAGAACTCGGTGAATGCGATCACCGGATCTTTGTCCTCGAGCCCCCAGCCGGCTTTCGAGTATTTTTTGAACATAAAATCGCCGAGCCAGGGGCAGCCGAACTCATCGCCCACCCACGGCTTTTTTCCGTTCTCCGCCCAATAGCTCGGCCATTTTTCGTATTCGCTGATGGGCAGCAGATTCATATGCTGATTCCCGCCGGAAATATCCCCGCCCCATGAACCGCCGGCATGCACATAGACCGGCACCGTCGGATCTATTTCGTGCACGATATCGATGCCGGCGGCTATTGATACTGCTTCGTGTGCGCGTTCCTTGCCCACCGGGAATTCCTGACCCATCCCGCGCGGCGAAAGATTTTCGGCATACGTGTCATAATTGATGATGTTCATCCCGATCGTATACGCCTGAATGCAGGGATGATGACGATACCTTTTTATATACGCAAGCATCTCGCGGCGATACTGCTCATACCCCTTCGATCCTTTGTCGAGCTTGAACGCCAGCCGCTGATTATTGCCGCTGGGGGGGATGGGCAATGTCACGCCGATGCCAAGTCGATCGCAGAGGTCAAGAAAATTGTCGTCATGCAGGTTGTAGGTCGTAAGGTTATGCCATTGCGATGTCAGATATCCCCACCAGAAGCTGCCGTTCGGCTGAAGCTGAATAACATTGAAGCCCATGCTTCTGAAAAGGTCAAGGAACACGCTGTTCGTGCTCATCGCTGTCGTGCTGCAGGTGCCGCCGCCGTGGAACGGTCCGATCATACGCCACGTGGAGCGACGCCCGTTGAGATACACTTTGTTCCCGGCAATGGAAACTTCGCGAAAACCGAATGTATTGCTCATCGCTTGTACGGCCTTTCCGCCGACACGCAATTCCGTTTCGATCCGGTACAGATGCGGGGCATCGAGATACCATGGCGTACCGCTAAAGTCAATCTCATATGTGTTCTCATCTGCGGTCACGGCGAACGGGCCGAACGATACGGGTTTCTGTGACGGCTCGGTAATGCTGCGAATGACGCCGGATATATTCCCGTCGCGCGCATGATCGCCGCCGGCGGTCACGGCAAGAACTATCTTTTTCTCCCTGACTTTCGACTCGACGAATGCATCGCTCAGCCATGCCGTACGTCCGCGGGGAAAAAGAACGGCATCATAGGTAAGACCCAGGGATTCCATTTTCGTGCGTTTGGCATGCGTAAGCGCCTGCCGCATAAGCTCATCGTCCTCTATCGTCGCGGTAAGCCCGTTGAAATTCCTTGTGCAATAGAGCTGCACTTCCGCCTGCGTGCCCGGAGTGACATACGACGTAATGTCCGTTTCCCAATCCCCGCGGAGCATTTCCCGGACTTTTCTGCCGTTGACGAAAAGTGCAGCCTGGCCTTCGATCATAGTGAATCGTATCCACACGGATCTGTCTTTCCAGTCCCCCGGTATATCGTAGGTTTTTTTATACCAGACAGCGTCGATATCGTCAGCGGATTTTACGCCGCTCGGCAATTTGCCGAGGCCGCCGCGGCCTATGATGGCCCGTGCCGTATTCAGTACGCGTACCGAATTCCAATTCGCATCGACGGGCGCGGTATTCGGGTCTGCCGCCGCTTGAACGAACCAGCCGGTAGGCGACCATACCTTTCTTTTTGGGAACACGGCGAGATCGATCTTCCTTTCTCCCGAAAGATATTTTTTCGTCAGATACTGTTCGATGGAACTGCGTTCCGTGTCCAAAAGCGCTCGATTGAAGACCACGATCTCCGCTATCGCGCCGGTGTATTGCCGCAGCTCGCTCCCGTACTGATCGCCGATGACATACGTCTCGGCCTGAAATCCGCTCGTGCGTCCGGTGTCGGATGTGCCGGCGGCTTTCCCGTCCCGGAACACTCGGCAGCTCGCGTTTTCTATCGAAACGCTTATGAGTTCAAAGGTATCGTTCGCCGGGTCGGGAATGGCAAGTCCGGTCTCTTTCGAACCGTCGCCTGTCCTGATAATGAACGTATCGCTCAGCCTTGAATAACCGAATCCGTACGAAGTCGCAGTCGCTTTATAAACATTTTGCGCTCCGGCGAATATCGCCTTATGCGCGGAACCCGTTGCCGATTGCTTGGTGTTTAACGCGACAATGAATACCGTGCAGTTCTTAGTAAGCAGCATCGGCTTTGCTGTAACAAGCGAATCGTCTTCGCCGTCGAAATGCACGACGGGCTGTCCGTTTATTGCTGCAGCAACCCGAACCGGGCTTTTCTCCGCAGACGTCTGCACGGCATTGTTCTTTTCCGGCGACTGATCCTGCCACACGCTCACGAATCCATCCGTGTTCGTAATAACACCCTTGTCTGCCGAGAGCCAGAGATAAAGCGAAGCATCGGCTGAGAGCGGCATCTGAGCGTTTACGGTACAGGGTGCAAGAATAATGGCCGTCAGCATCAACGTCCGGATGAAATGCTGATGAGCAAAGTGCTTTGCCATTGTGGTCTCCTGCATGAATACTATCATGAGCAATTGTCTTAATATAAGCCGTAAGTATAGTACATTGAAAGTATGAATACAATATAGAGAACAGAAAAAATCAGTATGAAACGGAACGGCCCGTGATCCGATGAGCAGATGGGGACGCGCTTTTTTCGCATTTACGCGACGCGTATTGTTGTAATCCCGTCGGTATACCATAAAATGTCCGCACCTGTCATCACGGTGAATTTACATCATACCGGAGCTTGGCATGCCCTTCGCGCTTAACCGTTCATTCGACCCCGCCGCCGATCTTTCGGTTCGCATCGTCGGCATGCATGAGACCATGCCCCCCGGCATGATTGAACGTCCGGGGACCGGTGATCTCATGGCGATAGTATTTGTCGATGCCGCTCACGTGCGTACCCCCGCCGGTGATCTTCCCGTGAGCGGGAATTCTATCGTCGTATGGGATAAGGGCTGGCCGCACTGCTATGGGAATATATCGCGCCGATGGACGCATCAGTGGCTGCACTTCGCCGGAAAAAAAGCGAATGCTTTGCTGAAGGATAAGGGTGTAGCGCTCGGTACACCTGCCGCCATCAAGGACATCGTTCAGGCGGACGCGACGTTCATGCTTCTCTATCGGGAGATATCCACTCGCACGAGGCCGGATGCGCGGATGCTCGCGAGCCTTCTTGAAAATTTCTTTTCTGTGCAGTATCGGCCCGACGAGCAGGGCAGCGCGCATATTCCCGAATGGGTCATACGGGCGCGCTGGAATATCGAAACACACAGCGCAAAGCCGCTTACCCTTGCATCGCTCGCGCTTGACGCGGGATATTCCGTACCCCATCTTTCAAGCGCTTTCCGCAAGGCCTTCGGCGTTTCGCCGATATCGTATCTGCTCGAAAGCCGTCTGCGAAAGGCTGAGATGCTCCTTGCCAACCGCGATCTCAGAACGCATGAGGTCGCCGCTGCAACGGGGTTCACGAACATACATTACTTCTATCGTGCGTTCAAAAACCGGTTCGGTGCGGGGCCGCGAGAATATCGGCAGCGGATACTCACCGATGCACCCTCAGCGAAAAAACATGGTGTCGGTATACGCAGTTAGCGTATCTTGTACTTCGCAGTGAAGATCCTCTCGACTTCGGTGCGCTCCGCTTCGCTCAGATACCGATTGTAGATGAGGATAAGCGCGATATCCCCCGGCTGCGGCTGATTTGCAGGCCAGAACGGGATTGATATATTCCCGTCCCCGCCGTATGCCGGCACTATCGCGGCAATCAGCGTTTTCGAAAGTATGCCGTTCTTATAGCTTGTGAGCGTGTTCGCGCCGTCGTGCTGTATACCGAGCAATTCCGCCGCGTCGGTTATCGTGTTCACCATGATGAAATACTTCATCTCACTGAAGAACATTCCATGGCGCTGCACATAGAAACGCGGCACGCCGCCGCCGCCGATCGACGAGTTGCCGCAGATGCCGAACGTGCTGTTCGTCGAGCGGCTTATCATGAATATCGAGAACGGTGTTCCGGCAAGGTTCGAGATGACATTGCCGAGAACGGAAAGCTGGGTATTGGACCCGTCGAAACGCACGGCGGGACTGCCGTTCACGGCATCCGCAATGAACACCGGCGCTGTTGCGCTTTGATTGTTCACGAGCTTCATCGGCGTTCGAACCGCCTGCGGCCCGATGACGGCTTTCCATACAGTGACCGCATCGCCGCTTTTATGCGAAGCGGAAAGCGTATCCGCTTCAAGCCAGAGCACGCAGCCCTCTCGCGGGACTTCCGCAAAAACGGCCGCACCTATGAGCACTGATACAAGTAATGAAGATGATCTCATGGAATACCTCCGATAGCTGCTTTCACCGATAGTATATCTGCATTCAGGGATGTTACAATGCATAAAATTGAAAATATATTGGAACTCGGCACGATCATCGTCGTCGAAAGGGGATCAGATCGCCTTGCTTTTCAATATGTCATGGATATGAACGATGCCCACGGGGCGCCCGTCCTCGACGACAACAAGCATGGTGATGCGCCCTTCCATGATGGCAAGCGCTTCGGCGACGAGCGTATCCTTCGTTATCGTCTTGGGGTCGTGCGTCATCACATCGGATACTTTTTTCTCGAGGATGTTCTCGCCGGCCTTCGCCCCGATGAGTATGCGCTTCACATCGCCGTCAACGAGTATGCCCGAAAGCTTCTTTGTCTCTCCATCGACGATGAGCGCCCATCCGATCCGCTCTGCCACGAGGCGATCGAGAACGCTCGCAAGTGTATCATCAGGCGATACGAGCGTGAGCGCTTTCCCCGTGCGCATGATGCCCTCGACGGTGGCAAGCTGTTTGCCGAGGCTGCCGCCGGGGTGATAGATCGCGAAATCCTTTTCGGTGAAGCCGCGTATCCTCATGAGCGAAACCGCGATAGCGTCCGAGAGGGCGAGGGTGACCACCGCGCTCGTCGTCGGCGCGAGATTAAGCGGACATATCTCTTTTTCCACATGGAGCGGCAGCGTGACCGCGGCGTTCTTTCCCAGATATGACGATGGTTTATTGCATATCGCGATGACGGGTATCTTGAATCGCTTCACATACGGGATTATCCCATGTACTTCCGCCGATTCGCCGCTCTGCGATATTATCACCATAACATCGCCTTCTATTATCATGCCGAAATCGCCGTGCTGGCATTCAGCCGGATGGACGAAGAACGACGGCGTACCGGTGGATGCGAGCGTGGATGCGAATTTCCGCCCGATGTGCCCGCTTTTACCGACACCGGTGACGACAACGCGTCCTTTGCAGGCGAGCATGAGATCGAGCGCCTCGGTGAACGCGCCGGAAAGCCTGTCGCTCACGCGTATTATCGCCTCGGCTTCTTCGCGGAGCACGCTTTGCGCATAGGGGATGATATCCTTCTTCATGCGCGCCATTGTATCAAATATCACGAAAATGGATAGTAGTTTGCACTTTTCACCATGGAATTGGAATTCGCGGTATTGTGTTTTTGACCGCACGGCGGTATAATGCATCTCAGCATTGAAAAAAGGCGGAGAACGCATGCGTCTTGAGTATATCAATCCGTTCGCCGAGGCTGCCTATGAAACGCTCGGCACGTACCTGAAGGACGATATCCGCATAAGCGATGTTACGCTGCGCGAGGGCGTTACGGAGATATCGGGGCTTGCCATCGTCATCGGCATCTCCGGGCAGGCAAGCGGCAACGTCCTCCTCGATATGAGCGAAGAGGTGGCCTGCAAGGTCGGTTCCGCGATGAACGAAACGCCCTGCGTGAACGTGGGTCCGCCGGTGATCAATGCCATCAAGGAATTGGCGAACATGGTGAGCGCGCTTGCGGTCACGAAGATATCCAAGATCGGCTATGACCTGAACGTATCGCCGCCGGTCGTCGTGCAGGGGCATCAGATAACCTATCAGTCGTTCAAGAACGAATCGCTCCTCGTGCGGCTCGATATAGCGAATGTGGGACCCATGGACATTTTTGTCGCTATCGTCGAGCAGGCGTAGGCGAGTGCACAGGCACGTGGAACAGAGGAAGAGTGGAGGCGCGGTATGAGAACAATGGACATCGGCAGCAAGATCAATGCGAAATCGCCGGACGGCATCGACGATAACGGCAAGCCGTTCCGCCTGCTCCTGGTCGACGACTCCGCGTTCGTCATCAAGCAGCTGCAGCAGATATTCATATCGGAAGAATATGAGATCATCGGTACGGCCGAGGACGGAGAGGGCGCTGTCGTCATGTACAAGGAATTGAAGCCCGATCTCGTCACGCTCGATATCACCATGCCAAAGATGGACGGCATCACCGCATTGGCAAAGATCGTCGAATATGATAAGAACGCGCGCGTGGTGATGATATCCGCGCTCGGGAAGGAAGACCTTGTAAAAAAGGCGCTTTTGACCGGCGCGAAGAATTACATCACCAAGCCGCTCGACCGGAAAAAAGTGCTTGAGCGCGTGAAGGCCGTCCTCTCGAAGGGATAGCGCCGGGCAGCGCACGCGCGGCACCGAGCACGCATGTATCGAGGAAGTTGACATTGACCGATGAGTATTTCGAGAAATTCAAATCGATGGTGTACGAGGAAAGCGGCATCTGCTTCAACTCGGTGAACCGCGTCGTCCTTGAATCCCGCATCAATGAGAACATACGCGCCCGATCGCTT
Organism: Spirochaetota bacterium; assembly: GCA_038043445.1. Classification (NCBI taxonomy): domain Bacteria; kingdom Pseudomonadati; phylum Spirochaetota; species Spirochaetota bacterium. Next base: position 27,908 of record JBBTBY010000008.1, on the reverse strand, counting down.
CCCGACTACGACGCGTACTACCAGTACCTGAAAAAGGACAGGGAATCGCTCAAGGAATTCCTCGATTCCGTCACGACCAATCTCACCAAATTCTTCCGCAATGAAGCGCAGTTCGTAAGTCTCAAGCAGACGGTCATCCCCGAGATAGTGGCGCGCAAGGCAAAAACAGGCAGCCGGGTACTTCGCATCTGGAGCGCAGGATGCTCCACCGGCGAAGAGCCGTATTCCATCGCGATAACGGTGCGGGAGAGCGAGGCGCTCAGGGGCTCTCAGGTGTCGATATTCGCAAGCGACATATCGCTTAAATCGCTCATCGCCGCGAAAGAGGGGCGTTACCGCAAGGACAAGTTCGAGCAGATAGACAAGGCCATCATCGACAAGTACTTCGATGCGATGGCCGACGAATATATCGTCCGCGACGAGCTCAAGAAGCTCATCACGTTCGATTACCACAATCTCAAGCACCCGAGCGCGATAAAGAACCTCGACATCATCTTCTGCCGGAACGTGATAATCTATTTCGATGCGGAATCGCAGAAGCGCACCATCGACCAGTTCTACGATGTGCTCAATGCCGAAGGGTATCTCTATCTCGGGCATTCGGAATCGCTCTTCGGCATGCAGACGAGCTTCAAGTTCAACAAGATGGATGATTCCATAGTGTATACGAAAGGGCTGTGAGGGGAAGGAGTTTTCCATGGCCGTACAGAACGACGCTATCAACACCGTCATCGGCGAGCGGTCCTATTTCGAGGGCAAGTTCTCCGTCAAGGGTTCGATACGCATTGACGGGAAATACGAGGGCGATTACCTCGAGACCGATCAGGTGTACATCGGCAGGACCGGACGTGTGCGCACCAACATACGCGCGTCGAACGTCGTCGTCGAGGGCATCATCATCGGCAACGTGCATGCGACAACGCGCATACTGCTCCTGCCCACCGCGCGCATTCTCGGCGACATCAAGACGCCTGAGCTCATCATACAGAACGGCGTCATACTCGAAGGCCGCTGCACCATCGCCAATGATGTAACGGCAGAAGCGTCCGAACACATCAAAAAACTCTACGACGAACACTGACGATGCCGCACGGGCAATGCATCTGCATGACCATGGGTGACCCGGCAGGGATATCCGGAGAGATAATCGTTACAGCGCATGCGCGCATGTGCGCCGGGCGCGATGCCCTTGCGCGGAGGGTTAAGCGGGAGCTCACGCGAAAGCGGATATCGCTTGTCGTCGCCGGCGATGCGGGGTATCTCTCCTGGCACGCGAAAAGGATGCGCTCACGTATCGCCGTACGTTCCATCGCGGGCGTGCCGCGTTCCTTCACAGCGCTTTCGGCCGTCGAATGCATCCCGGTCACCTCCATCGATATGAAGTCGTTCCGTTTCGGTGAATGCACGTATGGGCGCGAGTCGATAGCGTATATCGATCATGCCGTCGCCGAGGCGAAACGCGGTGCCGTTGCCGCCATCGTTACCGCACCGGTCACGAAGGCTGCGGTGGCGAAAGTGCTCCCCGATTTTCGCGGGCATACGGAATATCTCTCCGAAGCCTTCGGCGCCGCCGATACGCGTATGGCATTCTATACGCCGGATTTTATACTCGCATTGGAGACCGTGCATATACCGCTGTCGAAGGTCGCCTCATCGATAACCGCGGCATCGGTAGCGAAGTCGCTTGCGCTCATCGCGGAGGCGGGCAGGCGCCGCTACGGAAAACGAGCTCCCATCGCCGTACTTGCATTGAACCCGCATGCCGGTGAACACGGACTAATGGGCAGCGAGGATGACGGTGTCATCGCAGAGGGAATGGCGGCATTGCCGAGCGCGTTGGGGCCGTTCCCCGCCGATTCATTCTTCATCGAGCGATACAAGTCGTTCAAACTGATACTTGCGATGTATCATGATCAGGGGCTGATACCGGTGAAAGCGCTCTACCCTCGTGCTTCGGTGAACGTTACGCTCGGCCTTCCGGTAGTGCGCACGTCGGTCGATCACGGCAGTGCGTATGATATCGCGGGGAAGGGACGGGCGTCCGCGGACGGGCTCTTGCATGCGATCAGTGCGGCTATAGAGCTTACCTGAATCATCCCGCCGCGCATTTTGCACTAATCCATTATTCGTGCGTATACAATTAAAGAAGGTTTTTCGGGTGCGTTGCTATGTACCGAAGGGGCCTTTACCGGTGCCTATACCGGGAAAGATGTTCTTTGAAAGCCATGTTGAAATTAAGGCGGGGCGGATGTATACTTCCGGTCATCCTTTCCGAAAGTATGTATAATGCGCGGTAATACAACGCCGGGGCGCGAGAGCGAAAACCGGGCGATCATAGAAGAATTCCAGCGAAAAGGCGACGACGCATCGTTCTCTCCGGTATACGAGCTTTACAAAGATCGGATATTCTATTTCATCCTTGCCAGGGTCGGTTCCGATGAAACAGCGCGCGATCTGTTCCAGGAAGTGATGTTCAAGGTCTATACCATCCTGCCGAAATTCGATTTCCGCTGCAAATTCGAGACCTACCTTTATAGAATGATCAACAACCTTCTTATCGACCGATACCGCAAGATCAAGCGCAGCGTGAACATGGCACGGATGACCGAGGAGACGGAGGAATCTATCGCCGAGACCGTCGGGGATGACCGGGTGAGCATTGAGGATGCAATGATAGACAAAGAACAGATGAGCGTATTGACTGACGAGCTTAAGGCACTTCCCGTCGGGCTGCGAAGCATCATGCTCATGCGATTCTATGACGGGCTTCAGTACAACGAGATAAGCGATATCTGCGGTGAAAGCCTTCGTAACGTCAAATATAAGGTGGAAAAAGCCTGCGGTCTGCTTCGTGAACGAATGCAGACAAGGGGGTATCATGTCACTGAAACACAATGAGTCCCTCACTGTCGAAGGGCTTCTCTCGCGTAAACGTACCCGGGACGGGTCGATACCACCGCCGTCATTCCAATCGTTCCTGCAGTATAAAGCGAAAGCAGAGGTGCTTTCCCCGGCAAAGGGATATATTCCATTTTTTCGCGTGCTTATGCCTGTAATGAGCGCGTGCGCCGTTGTCGCCGTTTTCATTACCCTTGCGCTGCGCCCCCAGTATCGCGCAGTCCCGCAGCCGGGGGGCTTTTCACAGGTCCCCATACGTTCTCACAACGGAACGATCGCCGTATCGACCGACGATACGCGCACCGTTATCGCGAACGGGCGTATCGGCGTACTTTCGCTCGGAAAACGGACGGCGCTTGCCATTATTCCCGCTTCCGGTTCGTCGGGTGAGCGCTTTACGCTCAAGAACGGGGCATGCGCATTCGCGGTCCTGCCGCAGCAAAAACCAGTGACCGTCACTCTCCATCTCGGCGTACTGCCGGTGACCGTTTCGGTGGTGGGCACGCGTTTCCTTGTCGAACAGAATGCGGCATCGGTCGGTATATCGCTTGATTCCGGCAAGGTGCTCGTCTCCTGCCTGTCGAACAGCATCGTGCTCAGTTCGGGCGAACGCGTCGTCATTGACGAAAGCAATTACCGTGTCATCTTCGGCGATGTATCGCTTCAGAAAAAGGGACAATACATCAGTGCCGCGGTACCCGTTGCGGATTATTTCACACCGAATATGGAATCGCTGCCGGAGATGCCCTCGACAAGGGGGCCGCGCATTGAACACACGGTGATTGATGGCGGCGTGTGGGCGGTCACGCTTGCGCGCGAACCGAGCACGGTGACCGCGCTGTCGGCGGACACGGCGGCGCTTGTGTACAGCGACGGAACATTCGAGACCATAACGCGCAGCGAGCGGAGAACCCTCGTCCTCCCGGCACCGGTATCCTCGCGTCCGTGCGTGTTCGGCCGCGGAATGCCGTATATCGCCGTGAATGCGAATGATGATACCACGCACATTATCGACACCAAAGCCATGCGCATAGCGGGTTCGCTCCCGACCGGTACGCTCAGGAACTCCTCCATACGCCGCTCCGGCGATACGTTCTGCGCGGTGAACAGCGACGGATACCTCGTCATATTCTCACTGTACCGCATCGTACACCGGGAACGCATTATCGACATGAACTTTTCGGACATCGCCGTACATGGCGGCAGCTTGTATGCCGTTTCACCGTCCGGCGTTCTTGTCCGCTATGATATCCCGAGGCGCGTTGTAGAGTGGCGCCGAGAGCTTACGGGAAGGTTCATCGAAGCGCGTTTGTACGCTGATGCAGCGGGTGTGACGATCATGGCGGAATCAACGTTCCGTTTCGATGGGAACGGTGCGGCGTGCACCGCTGCAGCCCGTTATCCTCAGCAGGAATATACTGCGGACGGTGCGTTCTTCGTACGCGGGGGAAAACTGCACCATGACGCGGCCGATCGAAGTGATACTAAGCAGGAATGATCATATCATGGACCGGCGTTCGGCATTCATTCGATGCACGGGCGGGTCTATCCGCCTTTCCGCGCGCTCTTTTCGCGCTCTGACGCCAGTACGCATAATCGGGATTGTATGCGCGCACCGAGGACGTCAAGTGCGTTGAAGAGGGGTCTGTCCCCGGCCGCGCAGTTCTCGATGAACATGTCGATGACCGAGCACGTCTGGGTGTCATAGAGCACCGCCGTGATACGCACGGCACCGCCGGTAACGACGATATCGCCGGTGACGGCGAATCCGGAAGTGAACGTGGTCTGGATGAGCGCGGCGGTCTCCGGAGTAAGTCCGGCGCGCTCGGGTGCTACGCCTTTTTTCGTGAACGTATCGATCACGGTGTCATAGGGTATCGTCTGAAAACCGGCGTTCTTCACGAGCTGTGCGCTGATCGCCGAGACGATGGTGCGTTTCAGGTATTCATACGATCTCAGTCCGTCGTTCCGAAAAGGCAGGACGGTGAGGCGCTTGAGCATGCGTTCTCGCTGCGCGATATCGGCGGCTTTTTCCCTTCGTTCATTCTCCGCGGGGGCATCCGCGTTCTTTTCCGCGGTATTCGTCCGATGCTCGCCGGCATGAGGCGGAACGCCGATGAACCCGTTACGGGCATGCACGTCCCCGAAAAGCATCGATGTCGACACACCGCCCTCCACGCCGAGGAGGGGATGATAGCGTCCGGTGACCGCAACGATAACCGACGGGTCTTTGAGAACAGAGAACGGGACCCCGCAGGAAACGGAAAACGATGTTCCGTCGAAGGCGCCTGTCGCAGTGAACCCCACGGCGCCGAACACCGCTCCGACGGCAAGACGATGCGTAAGGACATTCTCCTGCTTATCGAACACATAACGCACGGCCAGGAACGGCAGCGGACGATATTCCGCCATTGCCGACATGTTGAACACCGGGACCCTGGCAAGCGCGATATCGTTGACGCCCACCGCTACCGTGCCCTGCAGCAAGGGCAGATCGATATCATACTGCGCACCGGCGGATAGATAAGGCTGATACACGGGATTGTTCGCGAGTATGTCCAAGTCCTCTTCGAACGATAATCCGAGGGAAAGACCGCGAATGAACGTGAGCGTAGCCCCGATGCGCAATGTCGATTCATACGACAGCAGTGTCTCTGCCGCCGCTGTATAACCGTTCACAAAAGCGCCTATATCCTCGATACAGGTGTCATAGGAACCGCCTATGGTAATGAACGGTATCGGTAATGGGATGACCGCTGAAAGCACGGCATGATGTGCCCATTCGCTCATAAGTTCATAGCGCACCTGGACAAGTGTCCTTTCCTCAAGCGCCATGACCGATGCCGGCAGGCGATACTCCGGCTGATATGACAGCGGAGCGAATGCAAGCATGACCGCGGCGGCGATATTGGTCATGGCTGTGTCCTGTATACGATGAATGGCCGCCGGTATACGGTGCTGCCGACACGCAGATAGATGAGATAAGTCCCTGAACCCAATGCAGGTACGACAGTGAACTGGTATAACGTGTCCGAGCCGCTTGTCCCGGCGTATATCGGGCGGCCGCGCACGGCACCCGCCCTGTCGATAATGGCGATATCCGCGGCGGATGTGCCGATGACGCGAACGGCGAGGACGGCGCTTCCTTCGTGAAAGAAATTCTGATTGATCAGATACACGTTCGTATCCGCGGCGGAGTACCCGAGGGCCACAACGGCAGAGAACAGCGATATCACGATGGCCTTAACTGCTGGCTTCTTCATACACATTGTATACACCCGATACGGTGATTTGTAAATGCGCCGCGTGCATACTCACTCGAGATCGATCAGGAGTGCGGGTTATTGCTCTGTCTGATGTGTCCTCTCGGGCACGCATTGAAAAAAGCCCCCGAGATGACCCGGGGGCTTTTTTCGATCGCAGCGCTATTCGTATCAATCGCCTGATGACCAGACGTCATTGTAGTGACTGCCGGCGATATTTCCGCCGCTCACCCATAGTTTATCCTTGAACACGGTACATCCGCGAGCGCTTCGGGCTGTGAACGGCGTTGACATTGTCATCGTCGTCCAATTATTGCCGTTCGTGGTATAGTACACATCGTTCAGATAGCTTCCATTGAATCCGCCCATAACGTATAAGCGCTCGTTCAAGACAAGCGTAGATGATGTATGCCGTGCCGAGAACGGTGCCGCGGAAGCCTGCGTCCATTCAGCGCCGTCAGTTGAATACCATACATCATTGAGGTATCCCGACCCGGTATACCCGTTGATGACCCACATTTTGTTCAGAAAGACCACGGCATAATGGAATAAGCGCTTGGAAAAAGCGGCAGAGTTCGTCGCGCATGACCAATTGGTGCCATCCGAAGAATACCAGACATCATTCGTCACCGATGACGCGGTCTCTCCCCCTATGAGCCACAGCTTGCTGTTATACACAAGCAATGTGTGTCCGTACCGCGGGAGCGAAAAAGTGCCGACCTTCGTCCATGATGAACCATTGAGCGAATACCACACATCGTTCGAATACGACGTGCCGGGGATATTACCACCGATGACCCACATTGCGCTATGAAACACCGCAGCACCGCTATGAAGTCTTCCCGCCGTCGTGAACGCTGAATCTGTTTCCAAGGTCCAATTGCTCCCCGTCGATGAACTCCACACATCATTTGAATAGGTCGCTCCGAGCGAGCCGGTCATCACCCACATTTTATTATTATACGTGAGCATACGATGTCCTGCACGCCCGGGATAAGGCGTTCCGACGGTCGCCTGTACCCACGTGTCGCCGATGGGTAATGTTGGCGTTATGAAGTTCGTTCCCCCGAGCAGGTTGTTGAGGACATTCAATGGGTTGATATTCCCGCATCCAATACTCACCAATACCGTTACGCTCATTGCCGCGAAAAGCACTGCTATACGCTTCATTTTCGTACCCTCCAAGGTTAATTATATACCAATGTATACGAACTGTAAATTGAAAAGTGCAATCCGCAAGGTCCTCTGCAATCCATAACAAAGGCTGCTCCAGAAGGGGATATAGAAACAATTACCGCTATCCCTCACAACCGGTTAATTCGGTGTGATTCACGTGCATTTTTCATACGAATTGCGATCCAGCACTGGCGCGATGATTTGACAAGCGTTTTGCAATGCATTATACTAACCACAGGTTTTGGTGTGAGACGTCGGTCGTAAAGGATTCTGCATGCATAAACCCCTCCTCGCTTTATTTCTGTCAGTAATGTCTGTTTCGGCGGTATTCTCGGCCCAGAGAACCCGTGTCGGCATACTGCCTTTTCAGGCAAAAGGGGTAAGCGCAAGCGATGCCGACGTGGTAAGTGAGCTCTTCCGCAATGCCGTGGTCGACAACGGTCAATTCGATGTACTTGACCGGAACAATATGGGTGCCATCCTCAAAGAGCAGGAATTCCAGAAAAGCGGCTGCACGGAAAGCGAATGCGCGGTGAAGATCGGCAGGGTCCTTAACATGCAGTATATGTTCTATGGCTCACTCATGAAGCTCGGGGATTCCTATATAGTCAGTGTCGGCCTTGCCGATGTTGAAACGAGCAAAATAGTCAAAACGGCGCAGGAGCGGTTCTCAAAGATCGATCAGGCGATCGACAATGTCAAGACCATCGCCGAAACGCTCGCACGAACAGATACGCCGAAGCCGGTCATTCGCCCGCCGGCAGCGGAGCAGAAAGGGGACGCAAAAGGGATAAACGCAAAAACGATAGTGTTCTTTTCCAGCATCGGCGTCGCAGCGGCCGGCGGCGCGATGAATATCTTCGGATTTCTTGATTATTCGGCGGTCAATGCGGCCGAGCAGCTGTACCGGAACGCCACGAGCAATTACGACACGTTGTATTCGCAGTACGAAACGGTGTTCAATGAGCGCGGCACCCGAGCGACCATACTGAACATTTCTGCCTGGTCCTGCTATGCGATAGCGGCGGGACTATTTACCTGGTGGCTGTTCATGCCGGATACAATTCCGACGGTCTCGGTTATGCCTAATATTACCACGGACAGCATTGCTATTGCGATGTTCATGCGGTTCTAGATGACATGCATCATCGATTATCAATCGAAATGATATATTCACTCACTTTTGGTTAAGGAGGTACGAAATGAGGTCCATGATCGGATGTGCGTTTTCCGTGGGCATTATGACAATGATTGGATGCCTTCCGGTGAAAATTGGCAGGATCAATCCATACGATCCTAGAAACACGAATATTATCGTTTCAGGAAACAATTGGACGCAAAAAGCGACCGGATCGTTTGCCGGAAGGGGATTCGGAAGTATCGTCGAATTCAATGGCAATATGTGGCTTATCGGGGGGTCAGCCCCGTACGTGAACGATGTATATCGGTCGTCCGACGGTATTACGTGGTATCAGGCGACTTCGTCGCTGTGGGCGAGCGGTCGATATGGATGCGCATCAGCGGTGTTCAACGGTAAAATTTGGGTCACTGCGGGATATGACGGGGTGAACAAGGGCGATGTATATAGTTCATCCGATGGCACCAATTGGACGCAGGAGACAACATCGCCGGGATTTTCTGCTCGTAACGCTCATCAAATGCTTGTGTATAACGGAAAGATGTGGCTGATTGGCGGAGGAGCCGGCGGAGCACTGAACGATGTCTATTACACAAGCGACGGATTAACTTGGACGTCGGCCACTGCCTCCGCGGCATTTTCCGCACGTTGGGCTCATAGTGCTGTCGTCTACAACGATAGGATGTGGATCATCGGGGGCTGGACCGGCGTTGCAGCATTGAATGATATGTGGTATTCGACCAATGGAATTACATGGACGTCAGCCGGAACTTTCCCTGGCGGTAATCGGTATTATTGCTCAAGCACGTTGGTCGGGGGGAAAATATGGCTTATCGGTGGTCAATCAAGTTCATCCGTAAGTTTTGCATCGAACGATGTCTGGTATTATAACGGTTCTTGGAATTACGCCACGCTCAACGCGGGTTTTTCGCGCCGTTCAGGTTCTTATGTCTCCGGGTTTATGAATAAATTGTGGGTTATTGGAGGGCAGCGGTATGACAATGCATACTTGACGGATACATGGTGTTCCGATTGATTGTCATTTCATACCGTCATCGGCTAAGGTTTCACAGATGTAACGTTTTCATTTCAATAATGAAGTGTTTTCTCGCGTAACTTGCGGGATGTCTTTTCTTCGAGTATCATATCCCATATGATATCGCCAATGAGGATAATCCTTCTCCGCCCCACATACGGCTCACGATTCCAGGTCAATCCGCCGCTCTCGCTCGGCTATCTGAGCGCATCGCTCAAGAAGAACGGCTACAGCGATGTTTCCCTCATCGACGGTTCGCTCTCGCTGCTCACGCCCGTACATGCCGCGGGACTTGCCGCAGAGAAGCGGCCGGACATCGTCGGCATTCAGGTGTACACCGGCTCGCATAATTGGACGAAGGAATTCATCCCGCTTCTCAAGGCACGCCTCCCGAATGTCATTGTCATTGTCGGCGGACCGCATATCACGGCACTTCAGGGACTTGCACTCGATCATATCGGCGCCGACTACGGCGTCATGGGCGAAGGCGAAACGGCTATCGTTGAATTCGCAGAACACATCGAAGGAAAACGTGATGCTTCATCGGTGAGCGGTCTCATCTATGCGAATGGCGGTCGGTGGTGCCATGCGGCCGTCAATTTCGGTTTTCTCCGCGACGCGAACGAATTACCGTTCCCCGATTGGGACCTTATCGATCCGCGGCGCTACTATCCCTACCTGCAGGGTGCGTCCATGCCGATACGCGGCAAACGCCCGGTGCCGATACTCACGAGCCGCGGCTGCCCGTATCGATGCACGTTCTGTTCGTCGGGGCTCACCAATAAACGGCGCATGCGCTACCGCGATCCGGCGAACATCATCGCTGAGATGAAAATGCTCAGGGAGCGCTTCGGCGCCGACGAGATATTCTTCACCGATGACAATCTGACGATGGACACCGCACGCGCGGAAGCGATATTCGACATGATGATCGCTGAGAACGTCCGCATGCATTGGCGTGCGCCCAACGGCATACGCATCGATCGTCTGACGGAAGCGCTTGTCGGAAAAATGGCGCGCTCGGGCGGCTACTTCGTCGGGCTCGGCGTTGAAACGGGCGATCAGGATATCATGAAAAAGATACGCAAGCACCTCGATCTCGCTGTCGTAGCGCCGGTCGTGTCGCTCTTCCACAAGCACGGCATAAAGGTGAGCGGATTCTTCATGTGCGGCATGCGCGGTGAGACCGAGGAGCATATCGAGCGCTCGATGCGCTTTGCGCTCTCGGTGCCGTTCGACCGGATACAGGTGAGCAATTACATACCGTATCCCGGGAGCGAGGATTTCGAAGCGATATTCGAGCCGATGAGCGATGCATACGCTGCGCGCGTGGATGCATTCCAGAAGAACGAGACCGTGCCATCGTTCCAGGACATCTCCCTTCCGCGCATCATCGCGCTGCAGGAGCGTTTCATAAAAAGATTCTATCTGCGCCCGCGTGTCCTGCTGTCATTGCTCCTGAACATACGGTTAAGCCAGATAAAAGCGATACTCGAGCATCCGTGGATACGCCGCTGGTTCTCGAAAGAAAAACAGTGGTACGACGAGCAGTAGTTCCCGTTATACAAATCCGCGGACGCGGGCGAGCATGCGTTCGAGCAGCGACCATTCGAAGGCGAAGCGAAACCAGCGATGCTTCCAGCGGAACATCGCCATGCGCGTGTAGAAAAAGTACACGAGATTGAGCGGGAAACGGGCAAAGCGCTCAGGCACAATGCCGCGTTTCACATCGGAGAGGGCGAATTCCTTTTTCCAGAACGGGAAGCGCGTGAGTATCGATACTGCGCGGTATTTTTTGAGATACCGCGGCTTGTACCAAGTAGCGCCGACATCGCGATAGATGCCGAAATTCCCCCACGCGGAGAACGACGTCGGCGGGCGATAGCCGTATTCGCGCACGATGCGCTCAAAAAGCGGTGTGCCGGGGTACGGCGTGTAGAGGAAGACGCCGTTGAAGTAGATAGTGCCGTTGATCGTCGCGAGCTCATCCATGAACGAGAACGTTTTCGACATATCCTCATCCGTCTCACCCGGCAGCCCCGACATGAATGATATCACCTGCCGTATGCTTGTACGTGAAAGACGCCGTGTCGCCTCGCGCACTTGATCGAGCTTTATGTCCTTGCAGATGACCGTATCGAGCATGCGCTCCGACCCCGACTCGCCGCCGAAACTGAGGAGCCGAAGCCCCGAGCGTTCCATGACCTTCAACGCTTCATCATCCACGCGGGTGAAGCTGTCGAAGCGGCAGAACGATTCCCAGCTCACCGTGATCGAGCGGGAAAGAAGCCCCTCGGCTATCTCGCGCACGCGCGGCACATTGATGAAGAATTCATCCTCCCAAGTGAAGCAGATATGCGCGGGGTTGAATCGCTTTACGATATATGCTATCTCATCGAGCGTACGTGCTGCATTCTTTGAGCGCCAGCGGCGATGATTGAACGCCATATTGTAGCAGAACCCGCAGCGATGCGGACAGCCGCGGCTCGTGTGCACGGGGAACGGGGAAACCGTGTAGCGTTTGAGGTCGAATAATTCGTACGGGAGTTCGGGGTCGAAGGTGTTCATGTCCAGGAACGGCCGCTCCGGATTGTGTATCATCTCGCCGCCCCGTTTGAACGATACCCCCGCTATTGTATCGAGCGAAGCGCCGGAAGAGAGCGCATCGGCGAGTTCGCACACCGTTGTTTCGCCCTCGCCGCGAACGATGATATCGACATGGGTGTCGGCGAGCGTCTCTTCGGTGAGGAGCGTCGGGTGTATGCCCCCCCACACGAGCGGCAGTGCCGGGGCGAGTGCGCGGGCATGCGAAGCGAAAGCAAGGGCGTGCGTTATCATCGAACCGGTCATCGTGCTTATGCCGGCGAAGAGGTACGGCGAAAGGTCGGTCACGGACCGGAAATCGGTGAGGCGCGTGTCGAGTATGTCGACGATGTAGCCGTGTTTTTTGAGCGCCCATGAAAGATAGAGGAGCGGCATCGGCAGCTCCGGGAACGGACTGTCAAATACCCCCGGGTATACGAGCAGTATCTTTTTCCGTGCGTGAGCCATCGCCTGTGCGCCTCTTGCGAATTCTGATTTATGTCATAGTATGCTGAATGGCTCGAAATCACAACTCCCGGGTACAGAGAATGACCGCATCCAAACGCTCCCGCACGCCCCTCGTATCGGCGGTCATAACAACGCGCGATCGTTACGAACTGCTCTGCGAGTGCATACGATCGGTCGCCGCATCATCGTATCGGCCGATCGAACTCATCATCATCGATGATAACTCGTCCGACGCAACGAAGGCCCTTACCGTGCCGCGCTTGAAGCGGATGACCGGAAGCCGCATCGAACGGGTGCGTATCGAGCATGCGAAAACGAACATCAAGATGGTCAAGGCGAGGAATCTCGGGGCGAAACTCGCGCGAGGGGAGTACATCGCTTTCATCGATGACGATAATGTCATCGATAAGAACATGATACGCGAGCTCGTGGCATTCGCACAGATGCATCCGGAGTACGGCATTCTCGGTCCGTCGAACTATTCGGCAAGAACAAAGAAGCGTATACTTGACGGGCAGCGGATAAATTTCTTCACCGGCCGCACCAATGGATGGGTGGATCGCTCCGGCCGCGAGTACAGTGACAGCGACGGCATCCCCAATGTGTTCATGATAGCACGTTCCGTTTTCAGGAAAGCGGGGTGTTTCGATGAGGCCCTCGTGCAGACGTTCACCGAGCCTGATTTCGCGTTCAATGCCCGGCGGTACGGCATACAGTCGGCGTTCGTGTCCGCTGCGATCACGCATCACAATATCCCCACCGGTGTGTACACGCCGCGGACGCTCGGCGGCGAGTACAAGCACAAGGCGTATTACACCATGCGCAATCGCGGGTTCATCATATTCCGTTACGGGCGGTGGTATCATCGCGTCGTGTACGCCCTTGTCTTCTCCTGGATATGGGCCCTCATCTATTCGGCGCTCGTCGTCCGTTTCGGCAGGTTCGATCTCGTGCGATTGTACTGGTACGGATGGCGCGATGCGATGATATACTTTTTCACGAAGAAGCTTGTCAACAGCATATCGCGTATTCTCAGATAAGGGGTTCTCCATGTTCGAGGTCCTGCGGTTTATTTACAATCAATTCCTGTTCAGAAAGGCCCGGCTGCGTGCACTGCTCTGGGGGGTGCTGTTCAAGCGCCTGGGAAAATACACGACGATCATGCGCGGCGTATGGATAACCGGCCCGCGCGGCATATCGCTTGACGATTACGTAACGATAAATATCCATGCCGTGCTCGACGGCAACGGCGGGCTTACGATAGGCAAGCATGTGCTCATTGGGCAATATGTTACGATAATATCGACGATGCACGGATTTGACGATATCTCGGTCACGATAGCGAAACAGAAGGATGAATATCGTCCGGTTACCATTGGCGATGAAGTTTGGATCGGTGCGAATACGACGATACTCCCCGGTGTCACTATCGGGAAGGGTGCCGTCATCGGCGCGGGGTCGGTCGTGACAAAGGATGTCCCCTCGTATGCCATCGTCGCCGGTGTTCCCGCGAAGGTGATACGCTTCCGCAACGGCGCAAAAGGGAAACGGAAAAAGGTGAAATAATGGCGGTAGTACATGTGCGGCATTGTCGGCGTTGTTGAACGGTCGCAGGCGGTCGATCGCACACGGTTCACCGCCATGGTCCGTTCGCTCATCCTGCGCGGTCCCGATCAGGAAGGGATACGCATCGAGAAGAACATCGCGCTCGGTCATCGGCGCCTATCCATCATCGACACATCGGTACACGCGCGGCAGCCCCTTGAGAACGAGGATGCATCGGTACGCATCGTCTATAACGGAGAGATCTATAATTACCGGCAGGTGAAAAGCGCGCTCACAGAGAAGCATCGCTTCGTAAGCGCATCGGACACCGAAGTGCTCGTTCACGGCTATGAGGAATACGGTGCCGATCTCGTTCGTCACGTCGAAGGGATGTTCGCGTTCTGCATCCACGACAGGACGAGAGAGCAGCTCTTCCTCGCGCGCGATCATTTCGGGAAAAAGCCGCTCTACTATTATCTCGACGATGAACGCTTCGTCTTCGCGTCCGAACTCAAAGCCATGCTCGCGTATCCTCCGCTGAAAAAGCGTCTGTCCGTGGACGATCGCGCGGTAACGCAATTCCTTTTCTACGGCTATATCCCGTCGCCGGGGAGCATATTCTCGCAGATACGAAAAGTGCCTCCCTCAACGGCGTTCACCTTCGACATCGCCTCGTGGCGCATACAGGATATGAACGTATACTGGGAGCCTGGCGCCATTGCCGTGAACCGGCGTATATCGATGGACGATACCGTTGCGCAAACCGAAACACTTATCGATGCGGCCGTGCAGAAGCGGCTCATGGCCGACGTGCCGCTCGGCGTGTTCCTGAGCGGCGGCATTGATTCAAGCATTGTCACCGCTTCGCTTGCACGTCACACGGACAAGGTGAATGCGTTCACCGTGAGCTATCGCAACGCCCCGGAGGCGGATGAAAGCGCGTACGCGGACTACGCGGCGAAACGCCTCGGCATTCCCCTCGACCACTGCTATCTCGAGGGTGCCGCGGTCAAGCCCGCGTTCGAAGCCATGCTCGACTATCTCGATGAACCACTCGCGGACGCGGCCGTCATACCGCTTTACTATGTGGCTCAGTATGCGAAAAAGCATATCACGGTGGCGCTTTCCGGCGACGGCGGCGATGAACTGTTCGGCGGTTATGAGAAGCACCGCGCGCAGGTCTTCATCGAGCGATTGTCCTTCCTCCGCTGGCTCGCGTCGGCGGCGGCGTTCCTTTTCCCGAAGGACAACGTGTACCGGAAATTCTTCACGATGCTCCGCTATCCGTTCCCCGTACGGCAATTCATCTTCGGCAGCGGCGGACTCCTGCCCGCGGACGCGGCGCGGCTTCTCGGCCATACGATCGATATCCGCTCCGTGTTCCGTGAAGCGTTCGCCTGGTTTGAAGAATGCAAAGGCCATGATATACTCAATCGATCGCTCTATCTCGACTGCCGTTTGCAGCTCCCGGACTGGTATCTCGTGAAGGGCGACCGGGCCACCATGGCGGCATCGCTTGAGATGCGCAATCCATTGCTCGATAAGGATCTTGCTGAGTTCGTGTTCTCATTGCCGGGGAGTATGAAGGTGAATGACGGAACGTCAAAATATATCATAAAGCGCATCGCTGAAAAGATATTCGGCCGTGATTTTGCATACAGGCCGAAGCGCGGTTTTGGTGTTCCGCTTGACCGGTGGATACGATCCGAGCTCAGCGACCTGTTCAAGCAGCATACCGGAACGGGTCGATTCTCCAATGCATATGCAAGAGTACTTTACGACGAGCATTGTTCGGGACGTGCGGATCACCGATTCACGCTGCTACGAATATTGCAGCTGAACGTATGGGCGGGGAAATATGAATAAGTGGGAATCGATCACGAGGGATCTCTATCGCGAGGATAATTATCGTCGGATGCCGGAAGTGTACGCATTCATCCGCGCCGAGATCGCGGCGGCGAAGCCGAGGACGATCCTTGATATCGGGTGCGGCGACGGGTCTCTTTTCGACGGTTTAAGCGGGCTGCGCCTTTTCGGGGTCGATGTTTCGCGTGAACAGATTGCAATCGCGCGAAAACGCGGGATGGATGCGCGCTACTGCAATGTCGATGAGAAATCTCTTCCGTTCAAAACCGGGTCGTTCGATATGGTCATCGCAAGCGAGGTCATCGAGCACGTTCTCGTACCGGATAGACTGCTGTCTGAGGCACGTCGCGTGCTTAAGGACGCAGGGAAATTCATACTGACCACGCCGAATCTCGCCAGTTTTGGCAAACGACTGCTGCTGCTGTTCGGAAAGAACCCGTTCATTGAGTTAAGCCCGCTTGAGCCCGATGCCGTCGGCCATGTGCGGTATTTCATCTACCCGACGCTTGTCACCCTTCTTTCCCGTAACGGCTGGCGTGTGGTCAAGCATACTTCCGATGTCATCAATTTTGACGGCAGCGGACGGCTTTGTTCGCGTACGCTGGCGCGTATCGCCCCCGGATTCGGTAGAAGCATACTGTGCGTTCTGGAGAAGCAGCATGACGCGGCGATTTCGCACCGATAAGCGGTACAAGGAATTCCTTGTAACATCACCGGAATCGCTGTACATGAAATATTGCACTGATGTCCTCCGGTATCTGTCCCCTCGCGGGAAATTCCTCGATGTCGGCTGCGGGACGGGGACCGCGCTGCGCATGCTTTCCCGGACACGTACCCGCCGAGATCTTTTCGGTATCGATGTCAGCGGCTTTTTTCTGAAAGAATGCAGGGTCAAGGCCAACGTGCGACGGTATAGCGGCTCCCGCATCCCCTATCCCGACGGCTATTTTTCTGTTGTTGGATCGTTCACGGTATTCGAGCATGTCGCCGACCCCTATGGCTTCCTCCGGGAGCAGATACGTGTTCTTGAACCGGGCGGGGTGTGCATCGTCGCAACGCCGAATTTCCTCGGGATATTCAACAGCGTCCGCGGATATTCGCTGAGGGAGAAATTCATGCGCGTACTCCGATACGCGCTCGGTGTGCCCTTGGAAATGAACGAGCCGATAGAACGTCCGCAATTCATGCCTGATGATGACGCCGTTGTCGTTGCCAACAGCATACCGATAGTGCGGTATTTCCGCGCACAGGGCTTGCGTATCCTTCACAACTCGGGGGCTATGCAGCCTCTGCCATTTCCCGCATCGATACTGGCCCGCATGCCGCTCCTCCGACTTCTTTTACCCTCGTGTTATATCATCGCTCGAAAGGAAAAACAGCGTTCATGGAGATGCGCATGACGAACAGGATATTCAGGATATGTTACCGGATATATGTGACGATATTCCCGGAGCCGATCAGCAATCCTCTCGCATACCGCATCCGCCGTTTCGTGGCTTTGGCGGCGAAGCGTATGCCGGACAAGAGCCGAGTTCTCGACGCTGGTGCCGGTGATGCTCAATACCGTCCGCTGTTCAAAGACCATGATTATGTGAGCCTGGACAAGACACCGGCATACGGTATCGATATCGTCGCCGACGTTTCCCGCATGCCGGTACAGAGCGGCAGCTTTGATGCGGTACTGTCGATGCAGGTGCTCGAACATGTCCCGGATCCCGAACGTGCGATGAAAGAGATGTGCCGTGTTCTCAAGAAGGGCGGTTATCTTTTCCTCTGTGTGCCGCAGATACATCCGCCGCATATGGAACCGCATGATTATTTCCGCTATACGTCCTACGGCGTGCGAAGTCTCGCGGAACACGTTGGATTTTCCGTAGTGTCCATTCGCCCGCAGGGCGGCATATTCGGTGTTATCGCGCGTCTCATACAGGTGGCGTTGCCGAAAGTATTCAACGACCACCCGTGGATATATTATCCTTTCCATGTCATCTTCAGCATTCCGATTTTCTTCATCAACCTGCTCGCCTTCCTGCTGGACTTCCTTGACCGCCGAAAATCCGTTACGCTCAATTATGAATGCATCTTGCAGAAAAAGGCCGGCAGCGGCCGGGCGGGAAGACGACGGTGATGAAACGATTACGTTCATTCCTGCGTCGTAACACGCTCATATCCTCCTCCATCGCGAGCATCCTTTTTTCAGCCATCGCCGGTCTCGGGAATTATATCATCCAGGTCTTCACCAACCGCAATCTTTCCGCGGCCGATTTCGGCGATTATACCGTGCTCATGGGATTTCTGGCCATCGCGACAATGCCGATAACCGCCGTGCTCTTCTTCGTCATACGCTCCGTCGCCTCATCACGCGGTGCCATCGCGGCACGGCGCATCATTTCGCTCTGCGTCTTCTTTGTCAGTATTTCTCTTGCCGCCGCCGCCGTGCTCGTTCTTTTCTCCGGCTGGCTTGCGCGGAACATGCAGATACGTTCGCAGTCCGGCTTTACCTTTCTTGCCGCTATCGTTGTGCTTTCGACCGTCACCACCATTGTGAGCGGGGCGCTCTTCGGGCGCAAGAAGGGATTTTCCGTGAACGCATCGATAATGGTGTCCGTCATCGTGCGTCTGCTGCTCACGGTCATTTTCGTCGCGGCGGGTTTCACGTTCGCGTTCGCGATGTGGAGCGCGCTCCTTCCGTATCTCGTCCTCGCGGCGCTCTTCGTGCTGTTCCTTGTCCGCTCCTTCCCCGGCATGCGATCTTCCGATGCGTTCTCGGCAAGCGGTCTTCAATGGGTGTTCTCGAACATCGCCGGACTTCTGCCGCTCATGGCCGTCTATACCATCTGCATGGCGGTGATGCAGATAGATGTTGTCCTCGCAAAACGCTTCCTTTCGGCGGACGATGCCGGGGCATTCGCGACCGTGACGATACTCGGCAAGGTCCTGGCGCTCCTTCCTTCGATGATAGGCCCGCTCCTCTTCGCCCGCATAAGCGCCGCCGGCAAGAGCCGCACGAAACGCCGCCATCTGCGCGATACGTTCCTGGTGAACGCATTCGTCGTGGGGGGCGGCCTCATCTTCATCGCGCTGTTCGCGCGGCCGCTCATCGTCCTTCAATTCACCGAACGCTACAGCGATGTCGCGCCGCTCGTGTCGCTTTATGCCGTCGGCGCCGCCTGCCTGAGCTTCACCAATCTCTTCTGCAATTACCTTTCCGCATGCAGGAAATACTGGCCGCTCTACGTGTATATCGTTTTCATCGCGGCGTTCTATCTCATCGTGCGCGGCATTCACCTGTCCGTGAGCGATCTTGTCACCGTTTCGGTGCTTTTCCAGGCATCGATACTTGTGTTCACCGCCGTCGTGTTCTTCATCATGCGCCGGGCACAATTGATCTGCGAAGTCCCCGCAAAGGGTATTTGATATGCGTATCGTTTCGATGATGCATCGCCCGAGGGGGCTACACAGATAGAACAGGACATGGTAAAGGGCATCGTTCTTTTTATGCATCCGTCAGGCTAGCTCCTTGCTGTTCCGTATGCTTTTGCGTTTGCACTTTTTCCAAAAAATAGCGTATACTACATTAAAGTACAATCGTCGGAGGACCAATGAGGCACCGAATATCATTCGTTTCCTTGGTAGTCGTTGCTCTTGTTTTGACATCCTGCGGCGGGAACAACCCGCTTTCATTGACACCGGTGTCGTATAATGCAAATGCGTGGCAGGAGGCAGTCGCTACTTCCCCGTTTACAGCGAGGGGATATGCCACGGCCGTTTCATACAATGGAAAGATCTGGATCGCCGGAGGAGAGATAAGCTCCGGAGTGTACACGAATGATGTTTGGTCAAGTACGGACGGTATTTCATGGACACAGGCCACGAACAAAGCCGCTTTTTCACGGCGATACGGCCATTCCATGGTGGTGTATGATAATAAAATGTGGGTCATGTGCGGTCATGACGGTTCACAATTCCTGAGAGATGCGTATTATTCGACCGACGGGGAGAATTGGACTCTTGCGAATGCCAATGCATTTCCTTCCGGCCGCAGCGGCATACGTTTCGTCGTCTACAACAATATGCTTTGGGCTATCGGCTGTTACACAACGTCTCCTCAAAATACGGTATACCAGTCAGCCGACGGCATTAATTGGACCTTGGTCACGAATATTGCATTCACTTCAGGTGGGCGCTACCATACGGCTGTTTGTGTGTTCAAGGATGCGATGTGGGTGATCGGTGGAACACTCAATGGACAGCTCACCAACGATGTGTACCGTTCAACCGACGGGGGCACATGGACGAGGATGTCGACCTTTGCCGGTGCGTCTGGGAGAAGTTTTCATGGCGCGTTCGCCGGAACGGAGAAGATGTATTATACCTCTGGACAGGATAGTTATGGATCGGAAACGGGGACAAAACAGGATGTGATATCGTCGATGGATGGGATAACATGGAGCACGGTGACATCCAGTGCGGGATACGGTGCGCGCACTGGCGCGGTTATCCTGGTCCATAACAGCAAAATATGGATCATTGCCGGAAAGAGCGATGGAAGCACATATCTGAAAAATGTGTGGAATACCCATTAATTTTTTATTACCATCGAGGGGGAGGTCCGGACGGTCTGCCGTTCTCTTGACCTTGTTATAATCGTCCGCTCGCGAGTGATCGTTTGCCTTGATGTTTTTCCCATTTGCCGTATAGTCGGGGCATGCGCGGCGTAATATCGAGGATGATCACTACACTCCTTCCACCGGGCTCGGCACGAAGGGAACGGGTGAAGGAGATAGTGCGGCTGTTCTCAGGGATGATCTCCCCGATACGCATTCTCGCCGTGCGCAGACGGAAGGTGCCGAAGGAGAGTCCGTACTATTTCGAGACGGCGTTCTGGGAACGCGAACGCAGCGGCAGCGGTGTCATCACGCTCCCCGACTCGAAAAAGCCCGTACTTTCCATCATCGTTCCGGTGTATGATCAGTGGCATCATACACGCCGAGCGCTCATATCGATAGCGCGTACGGTCACGGATATTCCCTGTGAGGTGATCATCGCCGATGACGCATCGCCCGACGGGACGGCACAGATCGAACAGTGCACGGTCAATGCGATAATTCTCCGCGCGGAAAAGAACGTCGGCTTCCTCCGCAATTGCAGCAATGCATCCCGCCGCGCGAAGGGCGACTACATCCTGTTCATGAACAATGACGCCGAGCTCCTGCCGGGTACCTGCCGCGCGCTCATCGATGTGATGCGAAGTGAGGACATCGGCGTGGTCGGCGGGCGATTGCTGTTCCCCGACGGACGGCTTCAGGAAGCAGGGAGCGTGCTCCGAACCGACGGCACTGCCGGCGGCTACGGGCGTATGGACCATCCGTTCAAGCCCGAGTATTCCTTCATGCGCGATGTCGACTATGTGAGCGGTGCGCTGTTCTGCACACCGCGCGTGCTGTTTGCACAACTCAAGGGTTTCGATGAGCTCTATGCCCCCGCATACTATGAAGAAAGTGATTACTGCATGCGCGTGCGCAAAGCGGGGTTGCGCGTCGTGTATACGCCGTTCGCCAATGCCGTGCATCATGAATTCCAGAGCATGCCGGCGGCGGATGCGCTCGCGCGTCAGGCGGTAAATCGCAGGAAATTCCTTGCGCGCTGGGAGAAGGAGCTTGCAGTGCGATGCCCCGCGGGGGAACGCGATCTTTTCCCGTATCGGTCAGTTCCCGACAAGCGCCCGCGTGTGCTCTTCATCGAGGACAGGATACCCGACCCCGCTGTCGGTTCGGGCATGCCGCGGTCGTACGATATCGTCACGAGACTTGTTTCGCTCGGCTGCTTTGTGAGCGTGTGCCCGACACGCATGCGTTCCCGTGCGGACATCGCTGCCGATCTTGCGCGCCGCGGCGTGGAGGTGTTCCACGATGAGTACGCCGATGTGAAGCGCATACTGAAAGCGCGTAACGCCTATTACGACATCATTTTCATCGCACGCCCCGGCAATATGGCGGCATACGGCGATGCCTGCCGACGCCTTTCACCGCGCTCGAGGATCATCTATGATGCGGAGGCGATATTCGCGTTCCGCGATGCGCGATTCCGCGAGGTCACGGGGAGGGCGATGCCTCTGCGTGAGCGCGAAATTGCCGTTGCGAAGGAATTAGCGCTCGCAAAAAAAGCCGATATGGTCACCGCGGTATCGGATGCCGAGGGAAGGATATTCTCCGAGGCGGGCGTCGCATCGGTGACGACGCTCGGGCATGCGCTTGCCGTGAAGCCGTCGTCATCGTTCCGTGCGCGGCAGGGCATACTCTTCGCCGGAAGCATATTGTCGACGGCCCCGCACAGCCCCAATTACGATGCGCTCACGTGGTTCATCAGGGAGATATTCCCGGTGATACGGCAGTCCCTCGGTGCGACCGTGACCATTGCGGGCAATGTTACGGATGAGGTTGTCTCCCTCGCGCGTGAAGGGCTTATCGTCACCGGATACGTGCCCGACCTCGGCACACTGTTCGCGTCGCATCGTGTTTTCGTGGTGCCCACGCGTTTCGCCGGCGGCATACCGTACAAGCTCCATCACGCGTCATCGTTCGGCATCCCCTCCGTGGTCACACCGCTCATCGCAGAACAGGTCGGCTGGCGCAACGGCTATGAGGTGATGGTGGGCGATACCCCCGAGATGTTCGCACGCGCCGTTCATGATCTCTATACCGATGAAAGATCGTGGAACAGGATGCAGCGGGCGATGCTCATGCGCATGCGGCGCGATTGTTCGGAACATGCGTTCACGAGTGCGCTCGCCGGCGTGATAAAGGTATGATATGGTGACCATCGGATTGGTACTGCTCGCTATCGCCCCGCCGATACTTTTCCTCATCTATATCGTACGGATGGACAGTGTTGAGCCGGAGCCGGTCAAGACCGTGCTCAGAGCGGTCGTGCTCGGTGCGATATCCGTTATCCCTGCAGCATTCATAGAATCCGTCGGGTTGTCTTCCCCGATCTTCAAGGTCGGCGGGTTCATCGGCGCGGGGCTTCAGTCCTTCGTCGTCATCGCCCCGGTCGAAGAGGGCGTGAAGCTCCTCGTCGTCATGCTTTTCCTCTGGCGCAGCAGGAACTTCAATGAGGAGAATGACGGCATCGTATATACCGGCGCTGTCGCCATCGGATTCGCCATGCTCGAGAACGTGTTCTATGTGGTCGGCAACGGCTTCGGCAACGGCATCATGCGCGCGCTCACATCGATACCGCTCCATACGTTCACCGGCGTTCTCATGGGGTATTTCATCGGGCTCGCGAAATTCGCCGCAACAGGGCGCATCGGAAAGATAGCGGCCGGATTTTTCATCGCCTGGCTCCTTCACGCCGTCTACGATACGTTCGCGCTTTCGGGTACCGCAGCGGGGCTCCTTATCATACCCCTTGTGATAATGCTCGTGATATTCGGCGTTCTGCATCTCAAGAAGGGACAGCTCTTATCGCATAAGCGATGGGACGGCGTATCGGCAGGAATGCGGACACCGACCGACATGCCGCGGCCCGCGAGAGGGAAGGGGACATGGAAGATCGTCATAGCGCGCTTCCTTTTTACCGTGTGCGCTGTTTTCTGGGCGCTGCTCATCGCAGGTGTTGTGACCGACACAAAAGGGAAAACGTCGAACACCGATGCACTTATCGGCGGGGTCATACTCACGATAGTACCTGTCATGATCGGTATTATACTGGAAATATCGCGTGCGCGGCAGAGAAAGCGCTAGGGGCAAAGCATGCATGGGAACACCCCCCCCCCAGTCCCTTCCCTTGACGCACATCGGCACCCTGCCTCGCGCTGCGGGTGCGTGTTTCAAAAATACCAATACAGATTCAATCTCCCGAAACCAATATACACAGGAAGCTGTCCCGGATAGCTTCCGTTCTCATACCCGTACACGCCCGCGGCGAACTCGAGATTGCCGGTAAGGACGATGCATGCGGCCCACTGCGCGGCATAGACGAATATGTTCTCGGATATATATCGGCGTGTCTCTTGCTCGGTGAGCGGTATGATGATAGGTGTATAATCGGGGAAGGCGAACGGCCACGGTCCGCCGACATATTTCGGCGGGGTGAGCGGTTTCAGGAAGGGCGTGTATTTGAAGAACGAGAAATCGAACGATTTCGATATCATGATAGAAGGGTATCCCTGATTGAGCCCGATATGTATCTTCGCGAATCTGTCGAATATCCCGAACCTGAGCCCGGCATGCGTTTTCAGGAGTATCGATTGCAGCGCCGCGATAGGCGAGCTGATAAGGAAATTGTATTTCTGTGAGAAGAGATCGTCAAGCCCCATGATGATCTCCGGGTCCTCAAAAAGCCCCGGCAGCGCGAACGGAATGGAATACGTGGCCCCCACTTTGAGATTGATGGGGATGACATCGCGTCTGCCGTCCCACCACGATATGGGCGAGTACAGGTCCTCGATGACGGCGCCCAGACGCCATTCGCGATTGACGCGCCAGGCATAACCGAGATCGACGGAGAACCCCGTGCCGATGAACACCGGCGCCATGTTGGAATACGGCGTGCCGCTGATGAGCGATGCGCCGAACGTTGAGAACGCGTTCTGTATGGCTGACACATATATCGACATCGACCTGTTGATAAAATCATTGGACGCGATGTCGATGAGGTCAAGATCGCTTTTGATCTCGATGGCATAGCGGTTGAACGCGCGCACGGTGAGCCCGAAGGACATGCGGTTCACGCCGGGGAGCTGTGTGGCGAAGGCGAGGTCTATCGCGAGATCGTTGCGTATGCCCGGAAGGAACAGGAGCTGCGCGCGGTCGCCGACCATGAACGCGAAATTGCCGCTCACGGGAACGTATGTATACACCGAGAAATTGATGTCGAGGCCTCCGGAAAGCAGAAGCGTCTGCATGGCGCCGATGAAATTCGAGAGATCGGATGCGTTGGACAGCGACGCGGGCGTATGGTTCGTATTGAACGATATGCCGGCAAGCCCGAGAAAATAGAGGGGAAGCGGCGAGCTGCCCCCCGTGAACATGGAGCTCATGCCCGAGTATTCAAGGAATGTCGTGATCGCGGCCATGTCCGCAAAAAGGCTCATCCCGAAATTCATCCCGGGAAAACGGAATCGCCCTCCCATTTTTGTCGCGAGATACACAAGGTCTTCATCGAGATATTTGCCGTATCCCTCGCGTGCGCTGGCACGCTTCTGGAAGGAAAGAAGCGCCGGGTTCTGCCCGAACACATCCTCATCGGAGGCGCTCGCGATATCCGCGCCGCCGACGGCCATGACATACGGCGTGACAAGGGCGGAGCGCTGTATGCGCAGATCGAGCTTTACCGTCGCAAAAAGGGGCATCGTTCCGAATGCCGCTGCAGCGATAAGCGTGATGATGCATTGCCGCGGGATCTTTCTCACCGATCAAAACCCCGTGAAATTCGTGGTCAGGTTGGTGAGCATGTTCATGATATTGGTCATCTCATTGCTCATCGATGATATATTGCTGATGAAGTTCGAGAACGCCGCCATGTCGTTCGTGGCGATGGTGTTGGTGAGCGTCGTCCAGTCGGTGAGCCCCGCGAGCGGCACACCGAGCGCGGCGATGGAGTTGAGGACGCTTATTGCGCTGTCGGCCGTCCCCTTGAGGCCGCCGGTGTGTGTCGCCCATGCTGACGGGGTGAAATACACGACGTCATTGCTCGGGTACGCAACCGCCCCGGTGAGCACCACATGGAGCGTATTGAGCGTTGCCGCGATGGAATTGACCGGCGCACGGACGGTAGCATCGAATGACTGGAGCGAATTGGTTATTGATGCGGTGTCGATGGAAAGGGACATGCCGAAGAACGACGACGGCATGGCCGTGCCGATGCGCACTGCCGCAGCGTTCACATCATCGACGCGTTTTATCGAGGAATAGATGCTCTTGAACAGGGACATGACGTCCTCAAGCGTATTGTGCGTCGTGCGCATGAGGTCTATCATGTTCGTCAGGTCTTCATAGGACATGTTCGCGAAATTGCCGTTGGCGAGCACGGTCGTATTCGTCATTGCACCTATGTTGAAACTGTTCGTATTGACCGCGATGTTCCCGCCCCCGTCGAGCATGAAAAGGTCGTCCGCCTGGGCATAATGCTTATCGCCGTTGGAATCGAAGAACTCGCCTATCTGCAGGAACGCGCTCGCGAAGATGAATTCAATATTCGCAAAGAGCGATGTGTTCGAGATGGCCCCGTCGCAGCGTCCATAGACGTAGGAGTGGCCGTACCTGTTATTGAGATAATTCGCCATCTGTGCAAAGCTGCCGGTCGCGGAAAAAAGGTCATTGCCGGCCGGCGGATTGTTCATAACGTTCACAAGCGCCGAGAACGGATTGCCCGATACATTGTTGTTATAGGTGGTTACTATGGTCGCTATCTGAGCGGCGTCGCGGAGGAAGATGGCATCAGCGGCATAGACCCGCGCCCTGCTCCCCGACGGGTTCTTTGCGATGGCGGCATCGAAATAGATGAGCGCATTATTGTAGCGTTTCGCCTGCGATTCGTTCTGTCCGAGGAGCACAAGCTCATCGTAGGTGCCGTTGGGCGTCGGCGCCCCGAAAACGCCGAAGATATTCGTGCAGCCGAGGGATGACAGCACGATGACAGCGGGGAGCGCCATCAGCAGTACGAACGTACGCGTATTCATGCCGACCTCGTTTCGATGCTACTTCGTCTCCGTTTTCGCGGGCTTGGGCGTCGTGTCCACCGGTTCGGTATACGTGCCCTTCGATATCGTTTCGACCATGGTCTTCACCACGTCCTTGTAAAAACCGCGTATGCGCGACACCCAATAGACCTCGCCGTCATAGGTGCCTATCACCTTGAAGCTCACTTCGATGAAGCTCTTGTAGTAATCCGGTGCTTCGTCGAATTTCTCGATGCGCCCCGAAAGCATGCAGTCTATCTTCTTGAACGGCACCGCCTTGAACGTTATCGTACGGCGCAGCTGCGACGTGCTGATGTCCAGGTCGCCGCTTTTCTTTTCGATATAATCGCTTTCCTCGATGGTGTCCTCGTATTCGCCGACCGCCACCTTGACGGAATTGAGCGTATAGAAACCCTTGATGATATCGTCGGTGAAATTCTCGCCCAGCTGCACATAGTCGATGAGCCGCCCGCCGATGGTGCGCACCGATTTCGCATCGAAGCGCATGACGGAAACACTTTTCAATGCCGCGTCGGTGAACGATTTCTTGGGCATGGTGTCATTCTCGATGAACACGCCGCGCTCCTCGCGCCACTGCGATGAAATGGACTGCTTTGAGGCGCATCCTGACAGTGCGATGATGCCGACGGCCATGAGGAAGAATCGTATCGCTTTCATGGGATCTCCTTCGATCATATACTATAACCGGTCCTGTCCGGAAAGGTGCACTCGATGCATCAGCATACCTTCTTCAATTATATGTGCATTATCGGCCATTCGCAACCCGATTCTGAGCCCGTGTTCTGAGCCCGGCTGTCATTGCCGCACCGCCGCTGTGCACACGCCGATCTCAAGATGATAATCACGCTTCTCGCCGGGTGTAAGGGATCGCAGGGTGCCGCGGGCGCGTTCTTTCGCACGCCCTTCCACGCGGCAATTACCCGGTTCAAGACCGACGACATAGGCGCCCTCGCCGGTCATTTTCCATTCGGTGAACTCAGGCAGCTCCTTCGGATCGTATTTTACGAATACGCCCATGCCGCCGTTGAGTTCGGCGTTGACAAGCGAGACCGTTACACCTTCATTCCCGGCCTTCATCGCATGATAGAAACACTGCTCCTGATATCCCTTCACCGGCCCGGTAAAACGGTCGAATTCCTTCATCCCTTTTTCGGCGGCCGCATCGCGCGGTGTGGTCTTTTGTATCGGCGCGATGAGCTTCGTTCCCGCATCGACGACGGGAAAGCC